>CACXHM010000186.1 GCA_902767465.1 uncultured Bacteroidia bacterium | reverse complement strand
GCATACATTAATTCGTTGATAAAAAAACGATTGCTGTTCAAGTTCTTATTTGCTTCAGGTTCCCGTTTTAATATAAATTGTGTAACCAAGAAATTGAGCCGTCTTTTCGGATCAAGTCCCAAAAAAACCTGTGAGCCATAGCAAGTTCCGCAATGTGTCACGTGCGCAACGAAATAATTTACATGGCCGCGCCTTTGGCATATCCGCAACTCCAGGCCATAGTCTTCGCTTCTTCAGACCAGCCCGATCAAGCATCCTTATGTGCGCTGATTCATATGTCCCTGTTTTTCAACTATTTCCCATGTTTATCTCTGGTGAAAATGCCAAGATAAACATATTAAATTATTGATATTGCCTACGGCATCAGGATTTCCGACAAGAAAACTTTGATTTCTGGACCGGGCATTTGTCGTTAGAGGAATGAGTTCCTTTTCGGTCATGTACAAGAACAGGCTCTTCACCTTGATGGATGTGCATTTTTCCTGCAGCTGCTGGACCTGTGCTTATTATTGAATCCACTTACATGAATATACGGATTCGCAGAGGGGCAATCCTCTGATGAGAACATGATTTTTATTGTCTTGCTCTCCCCGGGCATCAGGTGGAAGTAGTTGTCCGAATAGGTCACTGGCAGTATCCTTTCGCCTTTTTTCCCGTCGGTTGCCATAAGACGTATCATCATTGCCGGGACCTTGCCTTTGTTGACTATGCGGCATGCAACAGTCCACTCCCCTTCTTTCATTGAAGAAGTGCAGATCACATCGGTTTTTGCTTTTTTCAGACTGTGCAATGCTTTGAAATTGTCTGTTTCACGCCCCTGCACATAGAAATTCTCCGATACTACGGAACCGTTTTCCAGCAGTTGTAGCGAGTAATAATAAACATCCTCGTCCGGTTCAGGGAGAGTCATCACCGGAACGGTTGAATCTTCCTTGCTGTCAAGAATATCCTCAAAGCGGTGCAACTCTTTGCCGTACATATCAAGCACCCTGGCTCTTACAGTTAGGGAATGACGGTTATTCCCGGAGATATTCACCACTTCCACCACCTTCTTGAGCGGATTCCACATAACATGCAAAGGCTCGCATGCTTTTTTGCTTCCAAAGAAGGCCGCGGTAGGGTCGAACCAGTAGTCGTAAGTGCACCATACGAAGGTGGGCCATGCCGGATGGCTCATCCAGAGCTGAAGGCCGCGGCGACCTTCGCTACGCGACTCGAAAATAGCACGGAAGGCATCGTAGTTGACCCACTGGGCCCATTCGCAGAACTGACGGGCATTGTCGGCCTTGCCGAACATGGATTCCACGGCATCGTTGAAGGTACCGACGGTCTGTGCGCTGTGCAGGGACCAGTCATGAACACCCCACATGTCATCCTGTGGCCAATAATGCTCCGGAGGCATAAACTTTACGAAACTTTCGTAATTGGGGACATTCGGGCAGCCCTTTTCGGAGTGGACACGGTCCTGCCCCCAGAGTGCGGGTTTCGTGTCCCAGATTTTAAAGAAATCCAACGTGCTCATACGGCGGTAGTTGCCGTTTCCTCCGAGGATTCCGTGCGAGGAATCGGGAGCATAGAAGATGTCAGGGTGGATTGCAGTGATGCTGTTGCGGAATTTCGCATCCAGCGATGCCGGAGGAACCCCTTCGTTGCGCCCTACGTACAGCACTATGCTGGGATGGTTGCGTATGCGGAAGAGAAGGTCGTCGAGGTTGTCCATGAACATATCTTCATCGTAAGGGTCCGGGCCGTCCAAAGGATTGGCAAGCCAGAAATCCTGCCAGACCATTATCCCGTACCGGTCGCAGGCTTCATAGAATTCATCATCCATGGTCTGCCCTACCCAGTTGCGTATCATTGTGAAGTTCTGCTCCTTGTGCAGACGGACAGCGGTGTCGTATTCTTTCTCACGGTAGCGCAGGTTGAATTCGCTGAATCCCCAGTTGCCTCCGCGCCCACTGAACCTGCGTCCGTTTACCCAGACGGTAAGGAAGCCTGATGATGTGGAATAAGTATTCTGGCGCAGCCCGGTTTTGAAGTCCTTGGCGTCGGAAAGGACACCGCCGGTCAACACCTCCATGTGAACAGGATATAGATTCTGTTCTCCGTATCCGTTTGGCCACCAGAGCCGGGGATTGTCAATGATGATCTTTCTGGAAACCTTCCTGCTTTCTCCTGCCTCCAGCCGTTCACTCCCCTTGAGACCGAATTCTCCAATACTAAACTCCCATTGGGCATCGGAAGGAGAGTCGGAAAGGTTGCGGAGGGTAGCTTCCACAGTTACCTCGGCCCTGGTGGTGTCGGGCAGGTTCAGAGCCGTGCTCACATAGGGGTCTGAAATCTGCACTTCCCCGCTATGGGAGAAATAGACGTCATTCCATATACCGATATTGCGCCCGTGCACGCTCGGAATCCAGTCCCAGCCGATCGAGGCGTGGAACGTAGGGTTGTCCGCTCCCAGGATACCGCCGTTGTAGGCGTTGCGCTGAAGCGTGTTTCCCTTGCCGCAGGAAGGATTATCGTTCTTGTGGATGAGGACTTCGATTTCGTTGGCTCCAGGCCGGATTATTTCCGTGACATCGAAACTGCTGCGTTTGAATGCTCCCTTGATGCTTCCGAGGCTTTTTCCGTTCATCCTTACGTCGGCTTTCCAGTTGATGCCGTCAAAGTTGAGGAAGGTGTGTCCTGAAAGGTACGCAGGTGCTTCCATCGTACCTTTGTAGATGAAGTCGCTCTTAAAATAGGAATCGGAGATGAATTGGTTGTTGTCAGCCCAGGCGGGGTCTTGGACTATTCCGGCGTCAATATAGGCAGCGAGTACGGTGGAAGGAAGCGTTACCGGCACCCAGGCATCCGGGTCGTCTTTCTGGTCGGTCCTTACCAGCCACCAGTCGCTTGCGACTCTCCCTTTCCGGCTCCATCCGAGAACTTCCATTTCTGAAAGGGCAACCCGTTTATCATCCTGGGCGGGACCACAAAGCACTTTTACATACCTGCCCTTGCCTTTTGTACGGATCTCGTCTTCGTTGTTGAATGACGCGAGCCTGCGCCATTTTACTGCATCGTCCGATACCAATATGCTGCCATACTTCGGAGGGTTTGTCCAGTGAAGACGGACGGAGTCGAACTGCAGTTTGTCGCCAAGGTCAACGTAAACCCATTCACCGGGCTCTGTTCCTTCGGCGACCCACGAACTCCGGAATGGGATCATGTTGTATATGTCTTTGCGCTCAGCCCCGTCATACAGTTCAATGGAGGAGATTTCCCATTTCGACACAGAGCCCTTTGTGTTGACTACCCTGATAGCGGCCACGCTCATCCGTTCCGGAAGGGCTACTTCGGTGTGAAGTTTCCATTTCTCGTCGAACTTTCCAAGATCGCTGAGCCGTTTGGAACTGAAAACAGTCTGCCATATCTTTCCGTCAGGGCTGACTTGTATGGAAAAATCGCACTTCCCATCCCCTCCTTTAATGTATTTGGGCCCTGAGATGAAGGTCAGTTTGTCGGCCGTAACGGAAAACCCGTTGAAATTTACGGTGAGGTCGAAGTCCGCCTTTTCCACAGTGAACTGGGTGAAAGTACGATAGTCGAACAGCCAGGCCAGGTCCTGTTTCAGAAGAGGTCTGCCGTCAAGATCGACGGTATATGTGACAGGTTGTGCTGTATCCACGATGCCGTCGCATACGAGTTGTGCGGTCTGATCGTAGTTCAATGCCGAACTGTGATAAGCCGGGTGGAATTTTGCCAGGTTGCGATAATCGTCTTTTGGAGCGTTTGATGCCGGGATTGACGCAATGGCAAGCAGTCCCGCGAGTATGGATATTGGAAATAACATATTACAAAGGGGGAAAACGGGAAACAAGCTATTTGAGGTATCGGTCCGCGAATGCTATATAGTTTGCCCAGTCATAACCTGGAATGTCTCCATTTTTAGTCCTAAATTAAGTTTACATTACCGACTCACAGACTATAAACCTATGTCAGGATAAGTCACATCTCTCCCACAAATTTACAAAAAATCACATAAAACAAAATAAATAAACTAAAAATAACTCCTTCACCGGACCCAACGCTGGTCACGTCCCAGAATAGGAATAAGAAAAAGACTCATAGGCCTCAAAATTATCTATTCCCGGCAGTCTCACAATTTTTTATTTTTTATTTAAAATGCTTTAATTTGTGATATGAAAAGAATCCTCTGTCTGTGTTACGGAATGCTCGCGCTCTGGAGCGCGTATGGTCAGTCCTTCATTGAAAATGTCTATCTTACAACTGAAAAAGGAATAGAAAGCATTTATGCCAAAGGCGACACTGTCAAAGTGTATGCAACTGTGGAAAAGGAAACCCCTGCGCTGTTGAGCGTTTTCCGGAACGGCAAACCTATGGAGAAGAAGGAGGTCCTTCTCCATGCAGGGAAAAATGAGGTCTTCAGAAACGTTTACGATGAAGCGTCTGCAATTATGGTCCGGCTCGCCAATCCGCATGATAAAAAGGATTCCACGACGATAGGGGCCATTGTTGCTCCGGAAGATTTCCGCCCGGGCTTTGATATGCCGTCTGATTTCCGCAGGTTCTGGAAGAAACAGCTGAAGATAATGCGCAGAGAAAAAATGGAAGTCAAACTCACTACCGTGGAGATTCCGGAGGAAGACCGTGACAAGTATGTATGCTACGATCTGGAAATCAACTGCCTTTCCTTCCGACCTGTGCGCGGTTATCTTGCTATGCCCCGCAATGCAGGACGACGCAGCCTCCCGATAGCCATTTACGCCCACAGCGCCGGAGTCCTTACGACACCTTGGACCAAAGCCAAAGTCAGGACGGCGCTCAACATGGCAAAAAAAGGTCGTGGATCCATTGCGTTGGATATCAATGCCCATGGTATCCTGAACGGTCAAGAAGACTCTTACTATGAAGAAATGGAAAAAGAACTGCATGATTATTCATCACGTCATATAACAGATCATGAAACCTTCTATTTCCGTGGAATGTTTCTCCGGCTGGTTCGTGCGCTCGATTTTCTCTGCTCATTGCAAGAATGGGACGGAAAGCGGGTGCTGATAACCGGAACCAGCCAGGGAGGAGCACAGAGTGCGGCCCTGGCCGGACTCGACAAACGTGTGAAAAAGGTGGTGGTGGATGTTCCTGCCATGTGGGACATGGGAGGGAAACTGGTTGACCGCAGCAGCGGATGGCCTAAACCTCTGGAAAGGGACGGAATCAATTCTCCGGCAGTTGAAATAGCCCCGTACTACGACGCTTCAAGTTTCATGCGGTATTACAAGGGAGAACTGGTAATCAATGTAGGACTTATCGATCTGACATGCCCACCGGCCGGAGTCTGGTCGGTATTCAATGTCTGTCCCTCCTCATCCAAAACCATACACCCGTGTGCATGGAAAGCCCATAACGGCAAATTGTCCATGCCTTCAAAAGAGGGACAGGACAAAAAACTGAAGGCCATGGCAAAATATCTGGACTCTGCCATAGAGGAGTACCTGCAATAACTTATTCTCCATGCACGCATATTCTTGAAGTTCTTATTTGCTTTAGATTCCCGTTTTTAAAAAATAGTGTAACAAATATGATTAATCTGATTTTACAGGCAGAAGCAGCTATCGATCCAGCAAAGTTTTCGGCTGATTCCCTGAAGACTGCATCTGAAAAAACAATTGAAACATTGCAGAATACAGAGCCGAGCGTCTTACTGCAAAATCTCACGGAACAAGCCATCCATTTCGGACTTAAAGTACTCGCGGCTCTTGCTATCTACCTTATTGGCGGATGGCTTATAAAAATTATCAAGAATGCTGTTTCCAGGGGCATGCAGCGCCACAAGACCGAAAGCACCCTTGTATCTTTCGTAAACAGCCTTGTTTCGATATCCCTGTGGGTAATACTTATAATAATCACCGTAGGCGCCTTGGGCATAAATACCACATCACTGGCTGCATTACTCGCTGCAGGAGGCATGGCGATAGGTATGGCGCTGAGCGGTACTGTACAGAACTTCGCAGGCGGCATCATGCTACTTGTCTTCAAACCTTTTAAAGCCGGCGATTTTATTGAAGCTCAAGGATTTAGCGGCATTGTCACTGCCATTAACATCACTTCTACCAAGTTGACAACTCTCGACAACCGGGTTGTTTACATACCCAACGGAGCCCTGTCAAGCGGCAATATCAACAACTATTCCGTCAATCCCCTACGCCGCGTTGACATACCAGTCAGCCTTAGCTATGGATGCGACATTAAAAAGGCTAAAGAGCTGATAATCAATATTATAAGAGAAAACCAAAAAGTCCTCGACAAGAAAACTC
>CACXHM010000185.1 GCA_902767465.1 uncultured Bacteroidia bacterium | reverse complement strand
TTCATTGGACAGCGGTATGAAAGAAATCTATTTCGCAGGAGGCTGTTTCTGGGGAACTGAACACTTTTTTTCTGGAGTGGACGGTGTCGTATCTGCTGTCAGCGGATATGCACAGGGAAGGGAGGACTTTGCCGGACGTCCCAGCTACGAACAGGTCTATACCGATACCACAGGGTTTGCGGAGACGGTAAAAGTGAGCTATAACCCGGAACGCATATCCCTTAAACTTCTTGCAGAACTCTATTTCGATATTATCGACCCTCTGAGTCTCAACCGGCAGGGGCACGATGAGGGAACCAGATACCGTACAGGCATATACTACACCGATCCCGCCGACCTTGCTGTGCTGCAGAAAGTATATGCTGGCGTAGAGGAACGTTTTGGGCAGAAGCTGGCAGTGGAACTGGAACCATTGCGGAATTTCTACGAAGCCGAGCAGCGACACCAGAAATACCTCGACAAGAACCCTGACGGCTATTGCCATCTCCCGCTGAAGACTTTCAAATACCTTCGGCTCTATCAGGATGTCAGGGCGATGCTGGCAGACGAGCCCGACCCTGTTGCCAGGATGGCTGAAACGGCGGCGCTGATCTGCGAAAGGATGCATTTCTTCTGGGTTGGATACTATGTCGTCCGTAACGATCAATTAGTGCTGGGGCCATTCCAAGGCCCTCCTGCATGTCTGCGTATCGCCTATGGGAAGGGTGTTTGCGGAACGTCCTGGAAAGAAAAACGAACCATAGCAGTACCTGATGTGGAGAAGTTCCCAGGGCATATCGCATGCAGCAGCCTGTCCCGTTCCGAAATCGTAGTACCGGTTTTGGGGCCGCTTTCCACCGGGGAAGCCGGTCCTCATGATGCCGGGACGGTTACGGCCGTATTGGACATAGACAGCACCGAGGTCGGGGAATTCGACGCCACTGACGCTCTTTGGCTTGAGAAGATAGCTGCCCTATAGTATTTCTTCCAGAACGTACTTCTGCGGCTTGAGTCCGCAATTTTCATAAAACCTTTTCGCACTGTCATTTCCCGACCACACATTCAGGGTAAGGTTATAGCAGCCTTTGCTGCGTGCAAAATCCTTCACATGCAGCAGCAGGGCCCGTCCTATTCCCTGTCCGCGAAAACTCTCATCAACGCAAAGATCATCAATGTAAAGGGTTCGAACAGGCATCAGAAGATTATCATAAGGGGTTTCTCGGAACAGACAGAAGGCATAGCCAAGCACGACATTATCGTCACTTGTGAAAACGAAAACAGGCTGCAGATCCCTACGACGGATCTTTGCCTCGAGTTCCACCTCCGAGTACTTCGTTGCCGGGCCCTTGAACAGGTCGGGTCTGGCGCGATGGTGCACCATATCCACCTGAAGCAGCAGGTCCAGGAGGCGCGGGATATCTTCGGATTCGGCATATCTGATCATGTTGCAAAGTTAATCCATTTTATTACTTTTGTATCCGATATGTACTCTTTTACCTGTGATTACAATGAGGGTGCCCACCCTGCAATTATCCGCCGGCTTGCGGAAACGAATCTGGATCAGGAACCCGGCTACGGCGAAGACGACTTTTGCGCTTCAGCAGCCGCCCGTATAAGGGACGCAGCAGGATGTCCCGGGGCCGATGTTTTCTTTCTCACCGGAGGGACCCAGACCAATTATACCGTCATAGACGGGATGCTGCGGCAGCATGAAGGCGTCATTGCGGCTCAAACCGGCCATATTGCCGTACACGAAGCCGGAGCAGTGGAATTCAGCGGACACAAGGTACTTACCCTTCCACAGCACGAAGGAAAGATAGATGCATCCGAACTTCGCTCCTATCTTAAAACTTTTTATCAGGATGACAGCCATACGCACATGGTTTATCCGGGCATGGTTTATATCTCCTTCCCCACAGAGTACGGCACCATTTATTCCCGCGCTGAACTGCAGGCGATAAAAGATGTTTGCATGGATTTTAATCTTTCGCTGTTTGTAGATGGAGCGCGTCTCGGATATGGCCTTGCAAGTCCTGCAGCCGATATAGACATGAAAGATTTGGCCAGGCTGTGCGATGTATTCTATATCGGCGGCACCAAGGTCGGCGCATTGTGCGGTGAGGCTGTGGTTTTTCCGCGCGGTAACGCTCCGGAACACTTTTTCACCATTATGAAGCAGCACGGCGCCCTGCTTGCCAAGGGACGCCTGCTGGGTGTGCAGTTCGACACCCTCTTTACCGACGGACTGTATGAAAAAATCAGCGCACATGCCATTGAAATGGCCATGCGTCTGAAAGAAGTATTCGTTTCAAAGGGAATTCCTTTCTATATTGATTCTCCCACCAACCAGCAGTTCCCTATCCTGTCCGCAGGGCAGATAGACAGCCTTCTCGGCCCAATAGGATTTGAAATCTGGGAACGCCGTCCCGACGGTAGCGCCGTAACCCGTTTTGCAACAAGTTGGGCCACCCCTCCGGAAGCGATAGATGCCCTCAAAGAAGCTCTCGGTTCTGCGGAGAGTAAGTGATTTTTTATTACTTTTGCAGTCCTTTATGCCTAAAGCCAAAAGCACCATACAGGTCCGCAACAAGCGCGCGAGTTTCGATTACGAGTTTATCGAGACTTACGAAGCGGGCATAGTGCTGGTGGGGACCGAAATAAAGAGCCTCCGCGCAGGCAAGGCATCGCTGCAGGACGCGTTCTGTTATTTCTCGAACGGGGAACTGTATGTGAAGGGGATGAATATCGCAACCTATTTCTGGGGAAGCTGGAACAGCCATGAACCGGCACGCGACCGTAAACTCCTCCTCACGAAACGCGAACTGAGGCATCTCGCCCAGGCAGTAAAGCAAAAAGGGCTTACCATTGTGGCCGTCAAGCTCTATATAGCCGACAACGGTTATGCAAAACTGCACATTGCCCTCGCACGAGGCAAGAAAGAATACGACAAGCGCCAGGCAATCAAGGAGAAAGACGCCCGGCGCGAGATGGAACGGAGCTGAAAAGCCCCAATATTAAACCCTGAAGCAGATATTCTTCCTGTAGAGCGGATACACGATTATCCAAATCAGCATTACATACAATAGTGAGTAAGTCAAAGATCCCCAGTAAGGACCGAATGCCGGCACAAACAGTCTGTCGACCAGAAAGGTTCGGGGGCCCAACAACTTCATCGGCAGACTGAGAAGTTGTGAGAGTACGTATGCAAGCAGTGCATTTGTGCCGAAGACCTTGAAAAAGCCACTTCCGAATGTCTTTCCTCTCACATCAGTAAAGTTGGTCAACAGCGCAAGCAGAAGCACTCCGGCACCGCAGGTTACAAGAACGAAACTGGAAGTCCAGAGTTTCTTGTTTATGGGATCGAGGTACTGCAGCAGGTATCCGCCAAACAACAGCATAGTGCCAAACATAGCAAGCCTTTGCACTTTCTCGCGGTGGTCACTATGCTCCAGTATCAACCGACCCGCAATTGTTCCGATAAGTATATGGGCAAAACACGGCAGGGTGCTCAGGATTCCCTCCGGTTCAAACGCAAATCTGCCGTCGATACCTTTTTCGGTAATCATGTGCGAGGCTCCCAGCAAAGCTACGTCGACCCTTGCACAGATGTTCTGGGCGGAATGAACGTAACCGTCATTAAGCTGCAGAATGATGACATATGAAGCCAGGAATAGAAAGGCCAGAGCGAGATGCAGACGCCGTGGCAAATAAAGATAAACCATGGCCCCTGCAAAATACACTATTGCCAGTCTCTGCAGCACTCCGAGGATGCGAATGCTTTCCAGCGAGAAGGTTCCCCTGGCAATCGGCCCGGCGCAGCAGAGAGCGACCCCGATCAAATACATCAACACCGAACGAATGATAATCCTTCGAACTGCTCCTTTCCTGGATGACGAATACTTGAGCATGGAAAAACATACCGACACCCCCATGATTAACATGAAAAAGGGAAAAGCAAGATCGGTGGGAGTGAGGCCGTTCCAGGCTGCATGTTTCAAGGGAGCAAACACTCTTGATCCGCCGGGATTGTTTACAAGTATCATCCATGCGATGGTGAGGCCCCTCATGATATCAACGGCCTGAATCCTCTCGGTTTTTGGCATGATCGATTAATTGAAGTTGGTATTGATTGCTGCTAGCAGACTCTTCGAAGCGTCAGCAGAGTCCATAGTTATCTCCCAGATCATTATACCTCCAAGCGAATTGGCCTTTACATAATCGCATTTATCGGCAATCATCGGAAGACCGTCATACCACAGGTAATCAGTTTCAACTGCATTCTTGTTCTCTGCACCCGGATATGCGCTCACGATTTCAGAATAGCTGTAATCTCTGGCATTAGCGGTTTTCCCATAAGGGAATGCACGTCCGTAAAAAGGCACGCCGGGCACAATTTTTTCACCTGGAATACCCTGTTCCGTACAGGTCTCGCACAACTGCACGAAATAATCGTAAGGTGCATGCGGGCCGATTTCAGAGCTCCAGGTTCCGGTCTTGTCGTACGCCATCAGGGTAACATAATCAAGCTGGTCAAATATGTCCTTCGAATACCATCCGTTCTGCAGGGCATTTCCGGACAGAGCCGCTGATACCACTCCATCCGGCAGCGCCTTGCGGAACATGGACACGACATCGAGAAGGCCTTTCTGCCTGGCGACGTTGGCATCCGATGATCCCCAAGCCCAACCTTCATAATCGATATCGACACCGTCCAGCGACAGGTCACGCACAGTCTGCAGTACATTATCTACCATAAGAGTACGTGCGTCCTTATCCGTAAGACAGGCGGAGAAGGCATCCTGCTCATCCTGTCCGCCTCCGCCTCCGAGCGAAAGCACAAGTCTCACGCCGTTGGCCCTTGCCGTTTTGGAAAGGCCGGCAAAACGGGCACGCACCTGTGTGTCATTCAGGCTACCGTCCGCGTTGATCCTTGCAAAAGCAAGATTGAGATGCGTAAGCTTGTCCCATTGGACCACCGAAAGATTCGTGCGGTAAGAAGGAAGATACCCTACAATCTTATAACTGGTAACCCTGGTCACAAACACCTTCCGCTCGAAAGAACGGAGGTGCTTGTCGGAATCTCTTATTATTACAGTCAGGATACCGCTGCCCGGCGAGGATTGCGAGAAATCAATCGATTTCCCGGTTCCTATAACGTTCCTGGCATAAACCCAAGTATATTCCGCATCCAGTTTCGAAGGAGCATCGACACTGAGCATTATGCTCTCACCCACCTGCAGGCGAATTTCGTCCGGACCGTTGAATCGTACGGAATCAATCAGCAGTTCCGAAACGTTGCCACCACACGATACCATCGACGCAGCAACTACGAAAACGACATATATCAACTTTTTCATATCAATATCCTATTGTAGTCTTGATGAAATTCAGCATGGAAAGGTCTCCCTCTCCGTCATAATCAACCTTCCATACCGCCATTGCGCCTGCACCGGGATCATTCAGGTATTTGATTTTGGTATTGATCCATGGAAAGCCATCGTAACGTACCCAGTTGAAGCCGCCTACATTGCTAAAGTTGTTGGCAGCGGTTATGGCCGCGGCGTCCTTCCCGATCTTCGACGGAAGATCCTTGAATTTGATATACGACGAGCAGGAACTGATATTGCTATAGGTGAGGCCGGAAGTGCCGCCCACAGACGACGCGTCCACGCACCATGCAACAGCAGGGATGGTTACGACCAGTTTCGACTTTGGCACACCGAGACCCTGCCAGTAGGAAAGTTCCGATTTGAGTACATCCTGAGGAGCATGAGAAGTGTTCGAAGTGGCTTCAATGCACATGACCATTGTAAAAATGAAATCCCACCCCGGAAGAGGAGCCAGTTTGTCCTGCACGCCCTTGGTGACAAACTGCGAAGGGATCGTACCCAAAGACATGAAGAAACGGCCTCCGGTTGCACTATTCTCCGGTTTTGCTGCATGCAGGGACGAATAGAACTCACACAGTGCATCGACCTCCGGATATCCGTCATTGGAACTGGTAGGCTTATCCATCCAGATGTGTATTCCGTCCAGGCCGTTTGACTCGGCATAATCCACCATATCGGCAACTGCCTTGGCGCCTGCAACCGGATCGGTAGCGATGCTGTAGAAATTGGTAGTACCATATTTCTGCACGCTTGTAATGTGGTTGTGCTCTCCTGAATACTGCAGCATAATGTACACCCCGTGGTGATGTGCCGTATTAACCAGCGACCTCATGTCGTCGATAGAATAAGGATAGTCGACAGTCCCTATGGTATTGTATGATGCGGTGGTAACAATCAGATGTGAAATCGCTCCCCAGTTGATCTTGGTAGTATCGCCTTCTTCCGCATCGAAGAAGCCGATTACAGTGGCGTCCATCGCTTTCGGAGTAAAAGGATCGGGATCAAAAGGAGTCACGGGAACGTCAGGATCATCGGGATCATCAGGATCGTCCGGGTCATCGGGATTGTCGGGATCGTCGGGATCGTCCGGTACTGAGGGCGCTTCTTTCACTGTGAGCAACGTAGTGCGCAGGGTTTTATGGGTGTTGTATTCGACACTAAGCGTGAGGGTAAAGGTTCCCAGCGTATCGGGGACCCACCTCAACTCCGCTTCCCTGCCGATTATCGTATCGTCAAGGGTCCATAATATCACCGACTTCCCCGCAGGCGACACGAGGGGCGAAACAATGAATTCCTCGCCCTTCACAGCGCTCATGGTGGAAGTCCAGCTGTTGGTATATATGTGGGGATATACCTCTTCTTTATATGCCGGCGCCGATTCGCTGCAGGAAGCCATTCCAAACAGCAGAACCGCTGTAGCGATATATTCAATAATCTTTTTCATAAAGCGAGTCTCCTATTCTTTGTCCCACCATACACGGGTAGTCCAATCGTCGGTTCCACCCATTCTCTGCACCGCCTCGGCGTAGTTCGTATGATTCTTGAGCTGTTCCTCGAGCGGATACATCATCCTTCGCGGAAAGGTGCCGTTCGACTGGTTCTTGGAAGGTTCGTAGTTGTGGAAAATGAGCACCGGATATCCGCTTCGGCGCCAATTTGACCATGTTTCAAGCGGATCCAGGAAGTGCAACAGCCAGAGTTGCGTATTGATCTGCTTAAGTGCTGAAGCCTCCTGGAACGGGTTTGCAGCAAGATATGCATTCACCTGCGAAACGGGGATAGTTGCCCCGAACAGGCGCCACTGATCCATAGCGGCGCGGACAGCTGCATCGTAATGGCTCTTCGCGGTGCCCTCCACGCTCCATCCACGGGCGGCCGCCTCGGCAGCCAGGAACTCCCCTTCCGCATAACTCATGTAGATATAGGGGGAATCGAAGGCAGTGATATAGTGCGAAGGACGCAGACGGGTCTCTTTAAGGGAAAGAAGCAGATCCTTGCCTCCGACACTTACCGTAAGCGGAGAATTGTCGGAAGGGTAAGCCGTATTCTGAGAATACGAATAGCGCTGCGCCTGTACGCACATGCCGGCATAGCATGAGCGCTGTGCACGTACTTGGGCAGTGATATCGGTGCGGGAAGCGTCATTGAGAAAAACCTCTCCGTAAAGCAGCAGACGCGGATCAGAAGCATCCTCGAGTTCCTTCACGAGTTCGGAAGTCAGCCATATTTCGCTTCCGTTGGCATCGTTGTTTCCGTAAAGATAGTTGGCAACGGCATTTCCACGGCCCTTTCCGGAGGAACCGTTTCGGATATTCTCAAATTTCACCATCGCCACGTCTTCAGTAGAGTCAAAAATGCCGGCGGCTATCGCAGCCTCAGCCTCGCTGCGGGAAAGTTCTGGATCTACTTTAACAAGCCTCATTGCAACCCTAAGCCGCAGGGTGTTGGCAAACTTGCGCCAGCGTACCACGTCTCCGGAGTAGATAAAATCATGCTGTGAGAGAGGTTTGCTTTCATCAAAAGCAGCCGAGGCCTCTTTCAGTTCTTTCAAGAAATCGTGGTAGATGCTTTCCTGGGTATCATATTTGGGCTTTAGGTTATTATCGTAGTATCCGAGGCCCGCTTCCGACCAGGGGATATCTCCGTAGTAATCGGTGAGCCGCTGGCCTAGAAGGACCTTCAGCACCCGTGCCATCGAACAGATGTTAACGGCTTCAGGATCATCTTTTGTCCTTTTTATGATATCGGTGGTATAGCGTATCCCTTCAGGGAAGTAAGTTGCCCAGAGTCTCTCATGATAGTTGGAATGCTTTTGGCCGCAGCCTCCGTACTCCACCGTAGACCATGCACCGGACCATTGATTCATGAAACCTGCCGGATAAATGAAATAGCGGTTCTGTTCCTGCCACTCTGCACCCGGATAAAACTCGACGGTTGCAAGCAGCAGGTCCGGGTCGAGATCGGTAGGATTGTCAGGATCGGTATTGATGCTGTCGAAAGGCGTACATGCGAACATCGCCAGCATTGCAAACGGCACGAATAAAAATGAATATATCTTCTTCATGACCATCAAAATTTAATGTTGATACTGGCTCCGAAGGTTCGGCGGGAAGGCAGCGATCCATATTCTAACCCCTGTCCGTTTCCGCTGGTGTAGTTGGACTCCGGATCTATGTTGAAGACGTTCTTGTAGAGAGTGAACAGGTTGCGGCCATAAACCGATACCGACACACCTTGCAGCGGCGTCCTTGCCATCAGTTTTGAAGGGAGGCTGTATGACAGGCTCAATTCCCTGAGTTTCACGAAAGATGCGTCATATATAAAGGGCTCCGGCGTATTGTTCGTGATGCTTTTCCAATATGTTTCCGGATTGACCTTCACGGTATTGGGCGCCCAAATGGGATTCTCGGCCGTGCCTATGTTCATCACGCCCCTTCCAACGAATCCACCGGTCGGTTCCCACTCCCCTTCCGATGCATTTGCAGCCTTACGAGCTTCTTCCGAGGCATACCACTGTTCGCGGCCCTTCAAAGTTTCCGTAGCGATACCGCTGGAATACGCGTTACGTGCCGTCATGGAATAGATTTCAGCGCCGAACTTCATATCGAACAACACGTTCAGCTTGAGGTTCTTATAGCGGAGCGATTCCTGCAGACCAATGGTAAAATCGTAGTTTCCGTTTCCGAGCACCTTAACATCCGAACTGTAGGTAGGAAGACCGTTTTCAAAGATAATATTGCCATCGGGATCTCGCGCGAATCCTGGGCCTACTATCACGCCATAGGCTTCGCCCTCGCTTGCATAAATGAAGGCATTTGCCCAGCGGGCTACCGCCAGCTGATAGTCCTTGACCTCCTCATGCAGAGACTTTACCTGGTTCACGTTGCGGGCAAAGTTCAGCGTGCTCTCCCATTCAAACGACTTGGTCTGCACCGGAAGCACACTCAGCAACATTTCCACTCCTTTATTGGTGATTTCGCCCGCATTGATCATGGCCTTGTTGTAGCCGGTGGCAGCCGATACCGGAAGTTCCAGGATCTGGTCTTTGGTAGATGAATAGTAGTAGCCCAAATCCAGGTTCAGCCTGCCTTTGAAAAAACGCAGGTCTGTTCCTAGTTCATAAGAATAGGTTGAAGTGGGCTTCAAGTCAATGTAGGGAATGCTGGAACTATTGATGATTCCCAGCGAAGATCCCTTGAAGATGAGGTCTGAAAGACCGTAGGTAAGGCTGAGCTGATATGGGTCGGTGTCACCTCCCACCTTCGCCCAGGAAGCCCTCACTTTTCCGAACGACAGCACGTACCCCTCGATTCCGAACGCTTTCGAGAACACGAAGCTCCCTGACACAGAAGGATACATATAGGAACGGTGTGCCGCGGAAAGGGTGGAAGAGACATCATTGCGGAGCGTGAAGTCGAGATATGCATACTCGTCCCATGCGAAGTTCACCGCTCCGTAAACGGAATTCACCTGTTTGCGCAGCAGGCTGTGCTGGGGAGCATGGGGGTTGGAATAGTTGCTGATGGAAACAAGGCCGGGGACCACCTCGCCCTCGCCCTCGTTAATCAGCTTGTCGGATTTGTAGGATCGGATGTTCCCGGCAACAAAAGCGGTAATGTCCAGTTTGCCGAAAGACTGGTTGTAGCGCAACATCGCTTCGTAGTTGTTTTCGGCTATATTCCTATGTGTCAGCGTCATCCCGCCGCTCGCCTGTGTAGGAGTGTATTTTGCGCTATATTGAGTGGATTCAAAATGATAGAAGTCCGTACCTCCTTTCACCTGAAAGCGGAGCACCGGCAGAATGTCCCAATAATACTGAAGGAACCCTATGATGCGGTCGCGGTGGGTACGGTTGCGCATCTTGTTGATTACCCAATACGGATTGAGGCGGTAGATATTGTTTCCGTTCCAGTCCGTATAGCGTCCATACTCATCTGCGCAGCTCTCTGAAAGCCACCTCTGATCGAGGTTTGGAGCGAGCCCGATGATGGAGTTGCCGATATTGCTCGGGTCGTCTGAAAGCCCGGGACGATTGTTAACATCCTCAATTGTGTATTCCACTCTTCCTTCCACTCCCATCTTTTTGCCAAGCTCCGTACTTCCCCTCACTGAGAATGTAGAGCGGCTGGCAGAAGATGAAGGGACGATATCGGAAATGTGAGTATTAGATGCCGACACGCGAAAAGTGGATTTATCGGTTCCGCTGCTCATCGCAACGCTGTTCGTGGAAGACCACCCGGTGCGAAAGAAAGACAGGATATTGTCGTTGATATTCCCGTAGGGCCTGTAACTGCCGTCGAAGGTCAGCACCTGCAAATCCGGATCGAGGCGTCCTCCCCATGCAGACATAGTTGTGCCGGCAGCATCGACGATATTCATGGGAGGAGAACCGGCACGTCCGTTTCCGTATTCTCGCTGATAATCGTCGAAAGATGAAAGTAGTTTCACCATTCCCACGTTCGACGAGAATGTGATACCGAGTCCCTGCTGCTTCTTGCCGGACTTGGTAGTAATGAGCACCACGCCGTTGGATGCTCGCGAGCCGTACAGGGCAGCTGCTGAAGCTCCCTTCAGGATAGAGACCGATTCAATATTCTCGGGAGCAAGCGACGAAACACCGTCTCCCATGTCATTGCCTCCCCATTCATCGGCACTTCCCATCTGGGTATTGTCAATAGGCACACCGTCTATCACATAGAGGGGCATATTGCTCCCGGAGAGCTGGGAGTTCCCGCGGATAATCACGCGTGTGGACTCTCCCACGCCTCCTCCGGTTGAAGATATATCCACGCCCGGCACCTTGCCCGACAGCGCAGACATCAGATTATTCTCGTGTCCTGCAGTTACGTCATCGCCCTTGACTTCCACCATGGCATATCCAAGAGCACGGGATGCCCGTTTTATACCAAGGGCCGTTACGACCACTTCCTCAAGGAGCTGAGCATCGTTTTCCATGATGACCGAAATCTCTTTACGACCGTCAAGCCTCACGCTGCAAGACGCCATTCCTATGCACGAGAACTGCAATTCGGCACTGCCGGATGACGCCTCGATGCTGAACCGGCCGTCAAGGTCGGTCACTACACCGGCTTTGTTTACAGGATCCTGCACGGCTGCACCTATCACCGGCAGGCCCTCGCTGTCGAGGACCTGTCCCGTGACGGTGAAAGTGCCCTGTGCTCCCAGCCGGAAAGCAGCGGTAGCACATATTGCAAAAATCCAAAGAAGTCTGCAAAACACTTGTCTCATAAATAGTTATTTACTTTGTTATTCTCTTTGCGCAGCGCACCCAGCCGTTCTTTGTCTTTTTGGCAGCATCGGCACCCTCAAGAACATAAAGCTTTCCTGTACGCACCTGGTAAGCGCATCCAGGGTAACTGCTGGTTGCAGAGAATTCGGTACTTGTCCAGTAGGCATCTCCGTTTCCGGTAGGATCCCCGGCATTCATTGCCGCACCACCATTGTCGGTGAGGAGTTTGTCGAAAGCGGCTCGTTTTGCCTGAATCTCTGAAGGAAGTGCAGAAGATGCGGCGCGATGGCTATAAGCATCGTCCCAGGAAGTATCTTCGTATGCTCCGACAAGGGTTTTGAATTCCTCCAGCGAAGGCAGATACCAGCCTTCACCCTTGGATACGCAGAACGAGTATGCAGGAGCCTGCGCAGCGGTGTTTGCATCGAGGTAAGCCTTGATGGTAGCCATATTGGTTTCTCCCTTGCTCTTGCTTGTTGCGCCCATATTATCCTCGGACTCGGCCCAATGCAGCTGCTGACGATCGACAGTGATTGCAATGGCTGTAGTTCCGGTGCCATCCACCGAGAATACCACGGCCTTCTGTGATCCTTCAGTATAAATATCACCTACTTTGAAAGGATCAGAAATTGCAGCGGGTTTACGGACGGTTCCGATAGGATAAACGGTTCCGCGGGCGAGGGTTATAGCAGGAGTAGTCTTGACAAAACTGGTATTGTCTTCAAGCGTAAATACGATGTTGAGACCTTCCGGATGCGCCTCCGAAAAAACTCCGATGTAGTAGTCGCCGGCAGCAAGGGCTGTGGATGATGATAGAGTGACATCCTTAAGTGTGCCGTTTACATCAGCTCCCAGAGGGAATCCAGCCTTGTCAACATGCAGATGTATCCAGGGACGGGCGGCCTCCTTTACTGTCACCTTGGTTAT
>CACXHM010000184.1 GCA_902767465.1 uncultured Bacteroidia bacterium | reverse complement strand
TAGTAGTTGTACGTGACAATATCACAGTACATGCCTGCGGCCTTGATAACTTCTTTTTCTTCAAACACGGGCTGGTGGAAGCGGCAGCCCAGGTAGATATGGTTCTTGTCGTAGCGGCGGAGAACCCGCAGCACGGTGCTGAAATAAGTCTGTGCCACATGACCTGCGAACTCCTCCCTGAGTTCATCCGTTATTCCCGACCGTTCAACGCCTTTAGCCTTCAGCCACCTTTCCGCTTCCTGCCGGCCATAATCGGTCTCAGGCAGGCTCAGATAGCCTTCCAGATTGGCTTTGCCCAGGGGCATCTCGTTATCGGAGAAATATCCGATAAGGCATGGGTCGTCAGAGAGTTTTGAGACAGCCGTCCTTATCTTCTTGTCGCAGTAGCGTTCGAAGCCGGGATCGAAAACCATGATGCAGTCGCCGGGGTAGCCGGTATGTCCCGGGAGACTGCGGGCCACGTTAAGTTCCTTTGCATAGCCCGACATGAGTCCGAAGAAGATATAGTAGGTGAATTTCTGTTTGTCATAGGTGCCGTTGAACCTCGCTGCCATGGCGGGGTCCGACCATGCGGCAGATCCGTTGAATCCAAGGTCCAGAAGTTCGCGTGGGACCTTGTTGCGCCAGTTGTCAAGGTTGCCGTAACGTGTGTTGAACCAGTCTTTCTGAGTCTTTCCGTTGCCGGGACGGACATTCACTACCGAGGCCTCTACATGCATTCTTCCTGCCGGATCCACCATTATCCAGTTACCCTTGTATTCCCTGACGTAGAAAAAGCCGGTTGCCTGGAATCGCGGGCCTTTCGCCCAACTGCCATATTTATTGACCTTGTCTTCTGCGGTGTCTTTCAATCCGATGCTTTCCAGTGTGCGGGACGGATACATTATCCATTGGTGCAGAAACGGATTGCGTGCTTTTACAAAACATTGGGGAGTGTCGAAACTCTTGTCGAGAAAAGCATCTGCATAGCGCTTTCCCAGTTCAATTTGGGCTTCGCGGGTAAAGTGCACCTTGTCAACCCTCATGCCAAGGCCGTCTGAACTCACGCAAAAAGATTTTGGAATAAAATAAGGAATCTGGTTGAGAGTCGGGTTGATGTTTTCGCCAAGGCCGTGATGACAGGTTTCTCCGGCCACGAACGGCACATCCGGAGCGTCAAGGTCTTTCCTTAAAGAGGCGACCATACCGGAAAGTTTCTGAATATAGGCATCCCGCCTTTTCTCGTTTCCCGAGTCCGCCTCTCCCTGATGCCAAAGAATGCCTTTGAGTTGTCCGAACTGCAAGGCCTGGCGGGTGCGGCGTACCGCTTCCGAATAGAACTGAGGCGTCGGTTTCCCGTCCAGCCATGCGTCGTCTCCCTGTTTGATGCGAAAGGTATCACAGGGGGCATCTTTCATCCACAGGTCGATTCCGGTGCCTCCCTTGGCGTTAACCACCAGCAATATCGGACGTCCTGTCGCCTTGTGCATCTTCTGCGAAAAGGACCAGGCTGGATTTATGCCCTGCATCCGGGCCTTTTTTCTTATGGTGGAGTAAATGTTCAAAGGGGCTTTAGCGGGAACCGGCACGCCAAGTGAATCGAGCAGGAATACGCCTTCCAGCACCGAGTCATCGCCGGGGATCATGTCTCCCCGGCCCGCCATATTGCTCTGTCCTATGCAGAGATATACGTCGTAATCCTGGGCAAATACAGCATGCGGCAAAGCCGTTGCCAGCATCAGCAAGAGAATGATTCTTTTCATGGCAATCTACACTAAAGCGTCGGTGTTCTCGTTTTCCACGTCCGGAATAAGTCTCCGGATGGGCTTGAAATTGTAGAAGAAACGGCTCGCTATTACACGGATGACCGTGTAGGAAGGTATTGCAATGAACAGTCCGGTAATGCCTCCTATCCTTCCTGCCACCAGCAGCACTATGAATATTTCCAAGGCATTGGCCTTGATGCTGGTGGAATAGATAAGTGGCTGATACACAAAGTTATCTACCAGCTGTACGGCCAGCATGACTCCCAATACAATAAGTGCGAACAGCCAGATATTTACGTCCAGTCCGGCCCCGGTGCCGTATTTGAGGATGACGCATAGCACAACTCCTATGATTTCCCCAATAAGCGGCCCTACGTATGGAATTACGTTCAGAAGTCCTGCAATGATGGCGATGCCGATGGCGTAATTGAAGCCTATACCTGTTATCAGCCACAGCCCGAGGCAATCCAGCAGTGCAACCCCGAAAATCTCGATAAGAAGACCGACAAAATATCTTGAAAGGAGCCTCTCGATATCGAGTACTGTCCGGCCAACCCTTTCTTCTATCTTATCGGGAACCAACGCACCAACGATGCGGCCGAACAGACCTTCATCTTTTATGAAGAAGAAAGAGATGAAGATCACCGAGAAGGTTCCTACCGTAATGCCGGCTACTGCAGATGCTACAGATCCTATCAGACCCGGTACTGCGGAGAGGTTGGTGAGGTTTGACAGTTTTTCGATAATCAGGCGTACACCGTCAAAGTCTTCACCGACCCATGGGCAGACGCTTATTATCCAAACGTTTATTTTGTCCA
Organism: uncultured Bacteroidia bacterium; assembly: GCA_902767465.1. Taxonomy (GTDB): domain Bacteria; phylum Bacteroidota; class Bacteroidia; order Bacteroidales; family UBA932; genus Cryptobacteroides. Next base: position 9,575 of record CACXHM010000184.1, on the reverse strand, counting down.
GTATGCTGCGGTCGCTGATGGCGCCGCTGTTGTTGAGGATGGAAGCGTCGCGGATGATCCCCGACACGAAGGGGATGACTCTGGTAATGACAAGCACCGCTCCGGCTGCTATCAGAATAATCGTCAGGGCCGCAAGCAGGGCATCTGGAGCGCTTTTTCCTTTTATTTTGATGCGTCGCAGCAATCCCATAACAGGCTGGCCTACCAGCGACACGACGAATGCCGCTGCAATATAAGCCAATATGCTGCGGAAATACCAGCATAGCACCCCGCCAACCGCCAGCCCCCCGATTATCAGGGCTGTCCGTGCAAGTTTGTCAATGCTTTTTTCGTTATCCATATTATGCCTGTTTGTGATAATCGATAAGACCTGCGGACGGGGAGGCTGTGAATCGGGCGAACTCCACCCCTTCCTGTTTTCCAATTTCAGAGATGATACTGCGGCAGGCCCATCCGAAGCTGCCAACTACGCCGATTGGGACTTTTTCCGACAGCAATGGTTTCAGGCTGCGGTCGATGAAAGCGCGGAAATTGCTGTCAACCAGATGGGTCATGTAATGGTTTTCGCCATAAAATGCAAGGATGTCCGGGGCCAGGCTGCCCAGAAATCCGGCCGGAGACGCGCCATGGTAGATTTTTTGTACCAGGGAGGCATAGGACATGTCGTACTTCTCTTCAAAGGCGAGAGCCACGCATTCGGGCACAAGCCCTTTGATGTAATCGGAAATGAATACCCTTCCCAAAGCAGATGCGCTGCCCTCATCTCCAAGGATAAAACCTCCGGAAGGAATTTTCCTGACTATTCTGCTGCCATTGAAAAGGCATGTGTTGGATCCGGTGCCGAGTATGCATGCGATTCCCTGATTGTTTCCGCAGACAGACCTGGCGGCAGCCAGAAGGTCATCTGCGAGTTCTGTCCTGGCGGCTGGGAAATATGCGGCCAGACGTTTTCGTAACTTGCTGCAGGGGGAACTTTCGTCATCTGATGCAAACAGGCCCGCAGCATAGAAAAATACTTCGTCCGGTGTCTGTCCGTCGCAGGCGTCCAGAGTCTTCAGAATGCCCTGTTCCAGGGTGCGGCCGATAAAACCATCCTCCCCGGAAGAAAAATTGAGCCCTTCCGTTTTAAATGTGTAGCGGACATTTCCGGAGTCGAGGACGGTCCAGTCTGACTTGGTTGCACCGCATTCTACCAGCAGTTTCATTTCAGTATATCGTTTAGTACGCTCGATGCAGCAAGCCTTGCACCTTCGCCGGGACCCTGGATGAGAAGCGGATAGGGGTGATATGCGCTGCGTATGATAATGGCGTTTTCGGTGCCGGTGATGCGGTAGGCCGGGTGGCTTTCATCGACCAGGCGGACTTCGATGGATGCCTTGTACCCGTGCGGGCCGGAAGGATCTTTTTCGAGTGTAGCGACGAAGCGTTGGCGGCATTTTCTTGAGTCAGCCTCATCTTCGCGCGCCTTGAATTCCGGCTCGGCATCTTCCAGTTTTGCATAGAATTCTTCCAAGGGGATTCCGAAATAATCCGGGCCCACCACCGGTGTGATTCGCACATCTTCCTCCTCAAGCGGGACACCTGCTTCGCGGGCGAGAATGAGGAGTTTTCTAAGGGCCTCCCTGCCGCTGAGGTCCATTCTGGGATCCGGCTCGGTAAGACCGTCTTCCTGCGCTTTGCGTACAATCTGCGCGAAACTCCCGGAGGTCTTTCCGTATGAGCTGAGGATCCGGTTGAGGGTGCAGCTCACAATGGCCTCTATCGACAGGATTTCATCGCTGGAATTTGCTCCTGCCGCGATACTCTCCAACATGGGGAGCGCGGAACCGACTGTGGTTTCGTAACGCAGGAAAACTCCGTTCTCCCGTGCTGCGGCCTGCATTGCAGCATATTCCACGAAGGGCACTGCAAGGGCACGTCGGTTGGAACTCACAATGTTGATGCCCTCCCGAAGCAGCCCGACATATTCTTTGCTGATGGTTTCGCTGTTTGTGACATCCACAAAAATGCTGCCCCTCGGTGCGGATGCCCGGATTGCTTCGCAAAAAGACTGGGCGTGATTCCCGGCAAGGTCCGGAATGACATCGGAATAATCCTGAGAAACGTCGGAAGTCCCGGTAATGGAAAAACTGCGGCTGTCGGCGGTGCCGGCTATGTGCAGTATCTTTCCCGTCCTCTCGGCAATGCGGCCGGAGGTCTCTTCAATAAGGTTTATCAGAGATTTTCCAACAGCACCGCGTCCGGCGATATAGATGTTCACAGTGCTGCTTTGGCTTGTTTCGAAGAACTCACGGTGAATGGCTGCGAGTGCTTCTTTAATCACTGCCAGACGTACGGTGGCGTAGATGTTTGTGCCGTCCGAAGAACACCCGAGGGTCTTGATTCCGGCTTTTTTTAGACAATCTTCTGTTCGCTCACAAGCGGTCTCCCCATTGATATGACCGCTGCTTACCAGGCAGATCAAGGATTCGGACGTGAGAGTATCGTCCACGCTGGTAACCCCCATCCATTCCGCCGGTCCGCCGGATGTGTTTCCGGAAATTACCGTTCCGGGGTTGTCCGGTTCAAAGGTGTTGAGTATGTGTATTGCTATGCCTTCTTCCATCGCGGGTGCGACGGTTGGTGCATAGAGCACTTTTGCACCGTGCGAGGCCATGTCGAGGGCGGTCTGCCAGCTCATCTTCGGGATAGTCCGCGCTGACGGAACCACCTTGGGATTGGCTGTCATCATTCCCGGCACATCTGTCCATATTTCCAGACGGGAGGCTTTGACGGCTGCCGCATACAGAGCGGCGCTGAAGTCGGAACCACCGCGTCCAAGGGTGGTATGTTTGCCGTTATATTCGCTGGCAATGAATCCGGGGGCAACGAAAACCTGCACCTGCGGCTCAAGCGCTATGGCCGTCGAAATATTGTTATATGTAAGGGTCTGGTTGTCTTTGATTACGAGTATTCGTGAATCAAGCCATTTGGTGCGGAATCCCTCGCAGGACAGCTTTTCGGCGATGATTGTCGTAGAAAACAATTCTCCGAAGGTTACCATCTCGTCTTCCGGAGCTGCAGCGAGTTTTCCAAACAGTTCTACTATCCTTGCCGATACTTTTTCGCGCTCCTCGCCCGTAAACAGACGCCGGATAATGTCTTCGTGCCTTGCGAGAAGGCTGTCGAGCAAGACTTGCCTCTCCGCGCTGTCTCTGTCGGTTCGGGCAAGGTCGAGCAGGGCATCGGTGCATCCGGAAATGGCAGAGCACACCAGCACCACCCTGTCTTTTCGGGCGGCTTTTGCAACTATGTCCAGAACCCTGGAAATATTGGTGGCGTTCGCTACGGAACTTCCACCGAATTTCAGCACATGCATACTTTTTCGGTTTGTACAAAGTTCATAAAAAAATGCCAAATTGCAAAGTTGTCGAAAAGCGAGTATCTTTGTACAAATTGGAAAAAGTATGAAAGTTGCGTTGGTGGGTGCCACCGGTCTGGTAGGCACGAGGATGCTCCAGGTCCTGGAGGAAAGGAATTTTCCGGTAGATGAACTTCTGCCGGTTGCTTCAGAACGTTCTGTAGGCAGGAAAGTGGAGTTCAAGGGGCGTTCGTGGACAGTGATGTCTGCCGAAGATGCAATCGCTGCTAAGCCCGAACTTGCGCTTTTCAGTGCCGGCGGCGATACGTCGCGTGAACTGGCTCCGCGTTTCGCGGAAGCCGGATGCCGCGTCGTGGACAACTCCTCTTTCTGGCGCATGGATCCGGACAAAAAACTGGTCGTGCCCGAAATCAACGGCGACGTCATCACGGGGGATGACTACATCATTGCAAATCCCAATTGCTCTACAATTCAGATGGTTCTGCCGCTCGCGCCCGTGCACAGGGAACTGGGTATCAAGCGTATCGTAGTATCTACTTACCAAAGTGTGACAGGGACAGGTTACAAAGCCATCTCCCAGATGAATACCGAGCGAACTCTTGCCGAATCCAACAGGCGCAGGTTAAGGCTCCCAGACACTGAAGGGGCCACGGCCATGGACAGTTGGGGAGAGTATCCTGCCGTTTATCCTTACCCCATCGATCAGAACGTTCTTCCTCATATCGATTCTTTCCTCGAAAACGGTTACACCAAGGAGGAAATGAAAATGGTTAACGAAACCAAGAAAATCCTGCGCGACGACTCCATAGCCGTTACTGCAACTACGGTGCGTGTTCCGGTACAGGGAGGACATTCCGAAAGCATCAACGTGGAAACCTGCAAGCCCTTTACCTTGGAGCAGATCCGCAGCCTCATGGCGTCCGAACCAGGGGTAGTTGTGCAGGACGATCCTTCGCACAATGTCTATCCCATGCCTCTCTACGCCTGGGGAAAAGACGAAGTTTTCGTTGGTCGCATCCGTCGCGACTTCACCGTCGAAAATGCTTTCAATTTCTGGTGCGTCAGCGACAACATCCGCAAAGGCGCCGCCACCAACGCCGTTCAGATCGCCCGCCTACTGTTGGACCGTGGCTTGCTGGGCGACTGATTCGCTTCTTTTTGTGTATCAACACTTCGGTGCATAAACGGTTTATGCCATTTCGAAAATCTTGACGTAGTTTTCGACGGCTGTTTCCAGGTCGGAGGCGAGGATGTGCTCGTCGCTTCGGTGGGCGTAGCGGATGCTGCCGGGCCCGCAGATGATTTTGCGAGAGAAATTGTGCAGGTGCGGGGCGTCGCTTCCGAAAGCGACGGGTCCGGACGGAAATCCGGGAAGAACTGTATATCTGGCAGGGATGTCGCCGCCTACGAATCTGACCTGCACGTCTTCCCGTTTCATCATCCACTCATGCACGGCTCCGTCGGAAGCGAAGGTGGTGCGGAAATAAAGTCTGCAGCGGAGTTCCGGGCTGAGGATGTTCTGGGGATTGTTGCTTGAGAGCTGTCCTATGTTCCAGGTTGTTTCTCCCAGGATGTCATCGAACGGAAAGGCCTGTCCGCGCAGTTTCTCCACGAAATCGACGAAAAGGTCCACAGCGCTCTTCCCAAACTGAGGATAGCCGGAGTGGAAGGGCTCACCCTTGAAGATAAGTTCATAGGACTTGGTGCCCTTGGATGCAGATACCATTTTGTTTTCGGTAGGCTCGCCAATGACCAGCAGATCGGCAGTAAACGGCTCTTTGGAAAACGCCTTCGCTCCCCAGGAACCGGTTTCTTCTCCGCTCAGGAGCAGCAGCCCGAATCCGCTTTTCCCCGCGGCGGCAAGCCTGCGGCAGGCGGTGTACATGGCGATGATCTGCCCTTTGGCATCGCAACTGCCGCGTCCGGAGATAACTTCATCTCCCATTCTTGGAGCAATATATGGCGGAACTGTATCCATGTGTGTGCAGAAAACCACGCGTGGCCGCCCCCATTTGAACAACAGGTTGACGGTGCCGTCGCCGACCTCGAAGGTCTCCGCTTCCGGGGCCTCCAGCCTTCTGGCAAGGAACTCTGCGAGGGGGCGTTCTTTCCCCGAAGTGGAGTCGAAGCCGAGTATGTCTTCGAACAGGTTATATTCTATCATATGAAAATCTTATGGTGCATGCCTCCGGTGTGCTTTCCGCATTCCACGAATCCCGGGCGGTAAGGGATGCCTCATATTCTCCCGGGGCAAGTTCTATGGTAACGCTCCACTTTTTTTTCATCATCGAAGGCTGCGGTTCATGGTAGAAATCAGCCAGTATTTTTTTGTTGATATCTACACCTTCTCCGGTTACCGACAAAAAGTATGTATGCGCGAATTCATCGTCTTCTGCGGCATCCCAGCTGAGGCGGATACGTTGTTTTCCGTTTGTGACGTTGCCCACGGCTTCCCACTTCAGGCCTTTTAGAACCGGGGCCTTGTTCGCGGCGGCGAGGGCTTTGTGATTATATTTTTTCAGATGATTGCCGTCCTTGTCCGGCCGGTTCATGGTCCATGGGGTGCCGATGGTCGTCTGGTTGTAGAAGTCCATCCTCACTGCCCGCATGTTCCCTTTGGAATCGAACTGCAGCAGAAGCCCCTGCGAGAACTCATCTTTGTCGCGCATAACGGTGAGTCCCGCCATGTTCTCGTACCCTCCGTTGTCGATGGCCATGTATCGGGTCGAGGCCGTTCCCATTACGGTGAAATCTCCCTGCCATACGCTGCGAGGGTCGTTCAGGGGGAAATGCAGATGCCCTCCGAACACCACCGCCTGAGGATATTTGGAGAGGACGTCGGTAAGGACTTTTGTGCTCCAGTACCCCTTGTGTCTGGGGTAGGTGTCATCGAGAAAACTGCCGTAGATGGTTCCGTAGATCATGGCATGGGTAATAATCAGCACATATTTGTCCGGTTCGGCTTCGGTTACTTCCTTAAGAGTTTCGTCGAGCCATCTGATGCTTTCTTCGGGATAAACTACAGGGTCCCTTCCATTCGGGGTGATGCTGAGTATATGGTAGTCCCCGATTACGCAATGACGGCACTCGAACTCCTCCCGCATTTTGGGATCTCCCACATCGGTAAGATAATAGGATGGTCCCAGCCGGCGGGTGAACTGCTTGGCCTCCCTGTAGGTGTTCTCCGTCCACTCTTTCCAGACGTCGTGGTTTCCGATGGTATATACCATGGGGGTCTCAACCGGATCGAACACGCTTTCGTAGAGTCGTTTCCAGTCGTTGATCTCGGTGTATTTGCGGGCATCCCACGCAGGACTGTCCACAAGATCTCCAACGACCACCACCCCGTCGAGGCCACCGAAGCGGGAGGCATAGGACCGTTCCTGAATCAATGCGTTTCGGAACTTATAGGCGGGTACGGTCTGGTATCCGTTAACGTGAGTGTCGCTGATAACTGCAAGGTTCAGGACTACTTTTTTCTCGTTGAAGCCGGCAGAAAAAGCGGTGCTGCAAGTAAGCAGCGCTGCAATGATGAGGATTGATCTACGCATTTTTGAACAGGGATTTTACAAGCGCAGGCACGTCCGGTACCTTTACAACCTTTATCGCCTTCGGCAGATTGTCCGGAAGGGGGGTGTAGCTGCTGACGAATATCTTTTTGAACCCGAGGCGGGCGGCTTCTCCGATGCGGCGGTCGCTCTGGCCTACCGGGCGGATCTCTCCGCTGAGCCCTACCTCTGCAGCGAAGCAGCAGTCGGAAGGCAGGGAATAGTCGAAGTTCGAGGAGAGCACGGCGGCAACCACGGCAAGGTCGGCGGCGGGATCGGTCACCTTGAGGCCTCCCGCCATGTTGAGGAAGACGTCTTTCGCCCCCAGATGGAACCCGGCGCGTTTCTCGAGCACTGCGAGCAGCATGTTGAGTCGTCTGGTGTCGAAGCCTGTGGCGGAGCGCTGGGCAGTGCCATAGACTGCGGTGGAAACTAGCGCCTGCACTTCGAAAAGGAGTGGTCTTGTGCCGTCGAGCATGGCGCAGATGGCAGCTCCGCTGAGGCCCGCTTCGTGCATGGGGATAAGCATTTCAGAAGGATTTGCAATTTCGCGCAGCCCGGTCCCCGTCATTTCGAAGACGGCAATCTCGGATGTGGAACCAAATCTGTTTTTGATGCTTCTAAGGATTCTGTAGGACCCGCGGTTCTCGCCTTCGAACTGAAGCACCACATCCACGATGTGCTCCAGTATCTTCGGCCCGGCAATGTAACCGTCCTTGGTGATATGTCCGATCAGGATCACCGGCACGCCTGTCTGCTTGGCGAAACGCAGCAGCATTGCGGCGACTTCCTTAATTTGCGAAACGCTCCCTGGCGTGGACTCTACACTCTCGGTGAACATTGTCTGCACGGAGTCGACTATCATCAGGTCCGGCATTATTTCAGTTGCCTCTCTTATGACGGATTCTATCTGGGTTTCGCAGAAAATCAGGGTATTTGAGCCGTCTTCTTCCGGGCCGCCGGGCGACAGACGCTCCGCACGCATTTTGACCTGGCGGTCGCTTTCCTCCCCCGTGACATACAGGGTTTTAAGCCCTGAATTGAGAGGAATCTGCAGGCTGAGGGTGGATTTACCGATACCGGGTTCTCCACCGATCAATACCAGGGATCCGGGTACGATGCCGCCTCCGAGAAGGCGGTCCACTTCCGGCATTCCTAGAGATACACGGGTCTCTTTGCTCCGGTCTATTTCCTTAAGCATCACCGGTTTGCGCTCGGTCACTGTCTGCCTTGCCGCCCCCTTCGCACCCGATGATTTCTTCTCCACGGGGGCCTCCACCATGGTATTCCACTCTCCGCAGGCAGGGCATCGGCCCATCCATTTCGGAGATTCATTGCCGCAACTGGTGCAGTACCACAAACTCTTCGCTGCCATTATATTTCGAATTTTAATTTCTTTACCACTACTTTTCCTATGCGGACGGGGAGGACCAGGCGTATCTGTCCTGCTTCTGCCTTCTTGTCTTTGAGCATTGCCGGAAGAAGCTCCGCCGCCGGACAGGGAAGTTCGGTAGGAAGCCCGCATGAGCGCAGGTCGGATGCAATGCGCTTCGAAAGGCCGGCCTCTTCTGTAATCCCGAGTTTTTCGGCATACCGTGCAGCCTGCACCATCCCGGCTGCTACTGCTTCGCCATGGGTCATGGGCTGGGAAACGGCAATTTCCCTCTGCCACCATTCTATCGCATGCCCCCATGTGTGTCCGAGGTTCAGCTTTCGTCTTACCCCTGTTTCGAATTCATCCTTGTCCACTATCTCCTGCTTGATGCCTGCTGCAATCTGAATCAGTTCCGACAACTCCTCTTGTCTTGCCTGCTGCTCTTCTTGCCCAATTGCCAAGTGGGTAGAGCTGCCGACCTTATCCGTTTTTTTTGATGCTTCTGCCGGCAAGCCTCTTGAGAACAGATCGACAGTCCGTTCATAAGCCCGTGCAGGGTTCTTGATTATGAATGTCTTGAGCATCTCGGCAAGGCCGCTGCGGAGTTCCTTATCGGGAAGGGTCTGCAGGGCTTCGGGGAAGATTGCTGTAAATTCCGGCTGCCGTATGACTCCGAGCAGGTTCTTGTAATTGTCCAGATTGACTCCGGTCTTGCCGCCTATCCCTGCATCTACCATTGAAAGCAGGGTGGTGGGCACGTTTGCATAGCGTACGCCGCGTTTGTAGATGCTTGCTGCAAAGCCTGCCATGTCGGTGGTGATGCCGCCCCCGACAGCAAGTACCAGAGCATCGCGGTCGGCTCCCTCTGCAAGGAGCCAGCGGCAGATATCCATCACGCTGTCTATGGTCTTATTCGCCTCACAGGCCTCGATTGCCAGAATGCCCCGCACTCTTCCTTTAGGTCCCGACGTCCGGACGCTGTCGTTCCCAGCCTGATCGGGAACACCCACAAGTTGCTTTGCAAAGCGCTCCACGTTGCGGTCGCAAACAACGAACACACGTTTATATTCCTTGAGTTCCGAAATGAGTCCGTTCATAATTCCGCAAGTTACAAATTTTCCTTTGAAACTCGCGGTTTTTTCTTACCTTTGCATCCGACAAGTGCGAGCCACGCTCATAACCATCGTTATGCAGGCCACATCCAAGCCCGGATGGCGGAATTGGTAGACGCGCTGGACTCAAAATCCAGTGTCCCTTAAAGACGTGCGGGTTCGATTCCCGCTCTGGGCAC
>CACXHM010000183.1 GCA_902767465.1 uncultured Bacteroidia bacterium | reverse complement strand
TATTTCGAGAATATCTCATATTTACGTGTGATGTAGTCGTACGGCATCACAAATTCTTCCACCATTTCTGAGTCCAGCCATGCCTGGATGCGGGCCCGGTAATCGGAATCGTCGTGCCCTGTCTTTACCACGCTGCCCTCCACTACTATGGAGTTGCCGTTGAATTCCAAAATGAGCGAGTCAGAAAAACGCTTCTTCAGCACAACTTTTCCGACCGGCCGGATTCCTTCAAATGACTGTTCAAATCTCACAGGCACAGGTTCTTCCGATGTAAAGATGAGCTCTGTTCCTTCTGCGTTGCATCCGGAGGTGAGTTTCATCAGGCGCAGGTTCTCTTCACAGGCCGTGTTGAGGCTGAGCGTGGTGTAGGGGAAAGGCAGGTCTGCGATTGACTCGGCAGCCTTGCGGTATTTCTCCGGGATGGCTTTGTATCCTTGCATGACTCCCAGGATGCCTGCGGCAGATGCCGGGTTGCAGTCGGAGTCCTGTCCGCAACGGGTGGATATCTCCATGGTTTTTTCGAAATCGCCCTCTCCGTACAAAAGCCCGATGACTACGTATGCTGCATTGATCACCGCGTCGATATTGAAGCCGTTCCATACGCCTTCGGGGCATCCTATGTCGAAACTGTGCCGTTTATCAACTTCGAACCAGCAAGCCTTCCAGTCTTTGGGATATTTGGCGTGGAAGTGTATCACATCTTCTATGCAGTTGCGGAATTTGGTCTCCTCAGGAATTGTTTTCAGCGCTTCCTTCACCAAGGTAGGGATGTCGTCGCAGATATAGGCAAGCGAATACAGCGCGCTCACATAAACACCGCCGTACCAGCCGTCGCCATAGTTCATGATGTGGCCGATTCGGTCCGCTATCGCGGCGGCATCGTTGGGACGTCCCGGTGTCAGCATGCCAATGAAGTCGGCTTCGATCTGAAAATCTATGTCATCGGCGTGCGGGTTGAATTTCCAGTGACCTGATTGCGGCGCTCCCCGGCCGTTAAGGATGTTGTAGCGGGCCGCCTGGTTGGCATGCCAAAGCTTGTATGGGGCGTTCGCGAAGCGGTCGGCAAACTCTTCTACCGGAGCGTTGATTCCGAGTTCGGCCATTACTTCCAGGAAAGTAAGGTCCATATAAACGTCGTCATACAGTCCGGGATCCTCGATAAAAGTATCCTTGATATAAGTGTCGCTCCAGAAGAGCGGCTGGGCATCCTGCAGAAGGCCTCCCTTGAATTTGAATTCGGTAGGACCCCCGTAGGTGCACCCTATTGTCTGCGCGAACCATCCGCCTCGGATACGGTCCATCATCTCCTCTTCGCTCATGCGACAGGTTTGTCCGTATTGTATGCCATGGTGCGAGCAAGATGCGACGAGCATCAGGGATGCAAGAAGATAACAGAATCTTTTCATGTCAATTGTGATAATATACATCCGTTACGGGATGCTCCGAATAATATTGAATTGCGTTTATGCGGAGCAGATACTGTTCCGGATCAGGATTCCGCCAGACCATCTTTACATGATGGCGGCCTTCCGGAAGAAGATATTTCCAGGCGGGTTCAAGCTTGCGCGAGGTGCCTTTCATGGGCAAGATGGACAACTGGTCGAGCTGCCCGTCTATCCAGACTTCAATCTCGGCCACATAGGTGTCGTCCTCTTCGGCAAGGGCAAAAACCTCCGAGCCTACATGCTTCTTAGCTACCCTGTCGGCATAGCCCTTGCTGATGCCCCTCAGGCACACGAGGTTCCCCCAGATGCAGAAGCCGTTGCCGCTGAAGTCGAACTCATATTCGTCTTCCATCCAGGCGTCTTTCTGATCACGGTAAACCGGAAAGGTGTTCGTGAAGTTCTGCTCCAGGGGAAGAACCTGGGTTTTCATTGAGGGGAAGGTCACGGAGTTTTCCGCAATCGTGCCACCGTTCCGTCCGATAAGCTGAAGTGCCTGATTGAAGGAATATGCAGAACCTTTTGCGAGAGAAACGTCAGTGCCTTCGAAATCCAGATTCCAGATTTCGTCAAGTGGTTCTCTCCAGAAGGCGGGGATGCCGCTCTTGCCGAGTATTACCCCGAGCACGCCTCCGACGGTAGCAGGATTGCAGTCTGAGTCCTGTCCGCAGCGTGTGGCAATCTCCAGGGATTTGCCGAAATCGCCGTTTCCGTAGAGAAGTCCGATGGCTACATAGGCTGAATTCAACTTGGCATCGATATCGAAGCTGAGGAAGACCCCCTTGGGACAACCGGTATCGGAGCCCCATTTCTTAAGGATTTCGAACCAGGTCTGCTTCCAGTCTTCGGGGTAGCGTTTGTGGAGCTTCCGCACATCGTCGATGCATTGGTAGAAAGTGCTTTCGACGGGAATCCCTTCGAGCGCCATGTCCAGAACCCTGGCCGGATTGTCTTCGATGAAGGCTGCTGAGTAAAGACCGCTCACGAATGCACCCCCGTAGAACCCGTCGCCGCTGTTCATGATGTGCCCTACCTTTTCAGCAATCTCAAGAGCCTGGGGCACCATCCCGGGCGACATCAGGCCGATAAAGTCGGCTTCGATCTGAAAGTCCAGGTCGTCGGCGTGAGGATTGTTAAGCCAACTGCCCGATTGTGGGGGCATGATGCCCTGCCGCACGTTATAGCGTCCTGCCTGATTGGCGTGGGCGAGATGATATGGGGCGTAGGCGAAACGCTTTGCAAGCTCTTCGGAACTGCAGTCGAGCCCAAGCTCTTCGAATGCTTCAGCGAAGGTGAGGTCGTTGTAGACATCGTCAAACAGCCCGGGTTTGCGGTCCCACCAGTGCTTTACGTAACCTTCTCCCCACGAAATGGGCTGGTTGTCCGGGATGAGGGTCCCCTGGTGCTTGAACTCGGTAGGTGCGCCGTAAACCACGCCGATCGTCTGTCCGGCCCAGCCTCCCATGATTTTATCCATCAGGACGTCCTTCGTGAGGGTAATCTCTCCGGACTCCCTGGAGGAGCAAGCCGCCAGCAGGAGCGCGGCCGCCAGTATAAAACTATTTTGCTTCATAAACGGACAGTTCGGTTATGGAGATGAATGAAGATACGGCCTTGGTGTATTTGTGCCAGTGGATAAGTACTGCATCGTCGCCGATGACACGCACCGCGGTGGTTGTGACTTTTGGAAAGGTGAACACGAATTCTCCGTTATGCGGCTGGAAGAAGACTTCGTCGCAGTACGGCCAGTCCGGGGTAACCTTTGCGTCCAGTGCAACCCAGTTGCCGTTCTCGTCGAGATATTCCGGATGCAGATTGCTGTACCAGCCTCCGAATTCTTCAAGAGGTCCGTAGTGGAAAGAAATCATGTCGGTCGTTATCGGTTTGTCCCAGCGGTAGCCGAAGTAATCCTGCTTGGGGGCATTTGATTTGCTTCCAAGCGAGTAGAATGCCGCCCCTGGACCGCTGGTAATCCCGTCGTTTATTACATCCACCGTGTATGCCCTGTAGCTTACCGGGATGGTCAGCCAGCAGGAATCCAGCGTTGCCCTGTCGGTTTCGCGGGTCAGCGCCAGTATTTCGGCGGCGTCCGTGGCCAGGTTGCGTCCTTTTTTCTCGGGGAGGGTGAAGTTTGTTGCCGGTTCGACCGCCGGAATGAAGCGCGCCCTTGTGTTTATGGTATAGATCTTCTCGCCGTTCTCTTCGCGGACTTTTCCCCCTCGGGCGAGTATGTTCTTTTCCGCCAGTACTACGGTACGCTCAATGATATCCTCAATCGAGGCGTCTGGCATATCGTAACGGGTTACGTTTATGTATCGGTCGTTGAACGGCTTTGTCCAGTGGGGAAAGTCGGCTGGCATTGCGCGGTCCATCGGCACGCCTCCGACTCCGTTGATTACGCCGAGCAGGCCGCACATGGTGGCGGTCTGGTTGTCACAGTCGAAGCCCATGGCGCAGCCGATAAGCAGGGTCTTGTCGATATCCCCTCCGCCGTAAAGGAGGGAGAGGATGCCCATTGCACCGTTCAGGTCCGCATTCCAGATGCTGCGGGACATGTCGTCCTCGTTGAAGTAGAGTTTGTCGGCCATTGCCTTGCGGGCAGGTTTCCAGTCGTCGGGATTCTTTCGCCAAAGGTCCAGGCATTCATCGATTATGGCGCGGAAACGGTCGCCCTTTGGAAGATATGCCTTGGCATGTTTCACGAGTGTCGGAATGTCTTTCTCGAAGAAGGCTTCCGAGTACATTGCTCCATAGACTACGGTAGGAGAGACCGCCCAGTCGTCAGAAGTGATTCGTGCCGCCCAGTCGGAGATTCCGGCAGCGTATTCCGGCATGCCCGGAGCGGTGTAGGCCCATATTTCGTTTATGAGCTGGGGGTCGATTTGGAACCAGTGCGGGTTATACTTTTTGCTTCCTGTGAGCGGCGGCGTGAAGCCATAGTGCATGAGACCCAGGGCCGCCCTGTTTGCAAGCCAGACCCTGTCGCGGATGTGGTACATCCATTTCTCTTTCACCTGGGCGTAGGTTGGATCCGGCCCGTACTGCTCCATCATCATCAGGTAGAGGTATTCTACATCGGTGTCGTCATCGGAAAAAGCTCCGTCCACCGCAGACATTTTGCGGATGGCCTTGTTGAATACGAAAGGGCCTTCGCCGGGTTCGTCCACGAACTTGTTCTCGTATTCAAGGCCATAGATATTTCCTACCATCTGTCCGAGCCAGGCGCCTGCAATCTTGTTCTTGAGTTCGGTTCGGCTTATTTCCTTATGCTGGCAGCACGCTGCGGCCATCAGGAGAGCCATGGCGATATACAGTATCTTTTTCATGTTACTTCAAATTTGGATTGGCCGAAACTGCACTTTTTGGTATCGGCAGATAGTAATCGGATTCATCCTGCTCAGCTTTGTTCCACCATGCGGCAAGGTATTTTCCAAAGCGGATCATGTCCTGCCTGTGCCATCCTTCAACCGCAAGTTCGTGTGAACGTTCCAGATAGATGTTTTCGAGAGTGAGTTCCGTGGCGGTGAAGGGGGCGAGACCTGCGCGGGTGCGGATCTTCTGCAGATCGGCATTCTCTGCCAGCCCAGTGGTTTTGCCTTGACGGATAAGGGCCTCGGCATACATCAGGACCACATCGGCGTAGCGCATCAGATAGAACTCGTTTTCCATTCCTACCTGTCCGCTGGTGAGCGTGCCGTCGCTTTGATATTCCCATTTGCCTATACGGGCTCCCTGCAATTCGGTCCGGTGTGTCGTGTATGCGGCTTCGGGCATGTGGGCATCTATTATGTATGGTACCGTAATGGTAGAGTTCTGGTCGTCCGGATCCTGGATGTTGATGGTGAGTGCGTTCCCTGCGAGGTCGTACATCTGTCCGTACATCCATGTCCAGCCCCTGCGCCTGTCGGCGGCGTCATAGGTGTCGAAGAAATCCGGCTGTGCCACCAGCCCGTCCCAGGCCTCCGCCGGGATGCCCAGTGGGGCGCAGAGATTCACCGGCAGGGTGGACATGTGGATGAGGAAGGCGTAGTGGTCCGATACGGTATAAACCGTACTGAAGGGGATGGCAAGGATGCCTTCCTCGCAGAACTCGTTCTTGACTTTGAACAGGTTTTTGTAGTCATCCACGATCTTGTAATAGCTGCTGCCGCCGTTCTGGGTCATTATCTCCCTGCAGGCGAGCTCGGCTTCGTTCCATTTCGCGGTTCCTATCAGGCTTTCAGCATTGAGATAGAGTTTGGCAAGGAGGAAATCGGCGACTCCGCGTGTGATGCGTCCGTAGTACTCCCGGGTTGGTTCTGTTGCGAGATAGTCGATGTTCTCCTTTATTTCGTTTTCGATAAAATTGAATACGAAAGCCCTGTCCTTCTTCTCGGGATATCCCTCTATTTTTTTCGTTATGGAGAACGGAACGTCTTTCCAGTAGCATATGGCCATAAAGTAGTAGAAAGCCCTCAGGATTTTAACTTCTGCAATTACTCTGTGTTTCCCGTCAAAGTCTTTCTTGACTGATTCAAAGGTGTCCAGCACGTCGTTGCAGGCGGTAATACCGTTAAAGCAGAAATCCCAGGCTCCCAGAAGGATGACGCTGCTGGAAGGGATATTGTGTGTCTGCACTTCCCTGTACCTGCCATCGTCGTCCCATCCCCCGTTGGGGTTGATGGGAGCGCAAACCTCGTCGGTTACCTGCATGTCGAAGGTCCAGTAGCTTTTTTCCGTTCCCCAATGCTGCAGGGTGGTGTAGGCGCGGGCGGAGTATTTCGCGAACTGTTCCTCCGAAGTGAAGAAATTGTCTTTAGAAATCTTCGAGTAGATTTCCTCGTCGAGATTGGTGCAGGAGAGGGCCGCAACGCAAATAAATATCGAGTATAATATCTTTTTCATATCGGTGCGGATTAGAAGGTTAATGAAGCCCCGAAGGTGAATGTGCTGGTGCGGGGATAATAGCTCATGCTCTCCCTGCCGGGGGTAAGACCGCTGAGGCTGACCTCCGGATCCACGCCTTTGTATCCAGTAATGCAGAGAAGGTTCTGCCCGGATACGAACACCTTTGCCGCATGTATAAAACGGTTCTTGAGGGGCAGGTCGTAAGTAAGCGAGACGTTGTCGAGTTTCAGATAACTGGCGTCTTCGAGATATTTGGAGGAATAGCGTATGGGCCCGGTGAAACTTGTGTCGTCCAGCCAGGAACTCATAATGTTGCGCAGTCCTATGCTGCCCAGATTCTCATACTGGGCGCGGTATCCATTGAATACCAGTCCGCCTATGGAGCCGCGCAGTGTCATGCTGAGTGTGAGATTCTTATATTTGAGGGTATTGCTCCATCCCAGGGTGACGTCGGGATAGGCCGATCCTATTCTCTGCCACTTTGCTTCCGGTGTTTTCCCTCCGAATTCATCTTCGAAGTGGTCGTTGCCGTCGGCGCCGACTCCTTTCCAGACCGGAGCGTAGAACGAGCCCAGGCTCTCACCTTCGATCAGCCGCTGCAGGTATGCACCGACTGGAGTTGCAACCCAGCCGATATTATAGTCGGCATCTTTGAATTCATCGTTTGTAAAGGAGATGAGTTTGTTCTTGTTATGGGATGCCACGAGACTCGTATTCCACATCAGGTCTGCGGTTTTGACGGGGATAGCATAGATTGAGAGTTCGATGCCGGTATTGCTGATGGACCCGACATTGGTGAAAAGGGTTTTGTAGTCGTATGGAGGCACCGGCACATTGTAGTCGTAGAGAAGGTCGGTGGTGAGACGATAGTAGTAATCTACGGTGCCGCCGAGCCGTCCGTCGAGGACTGAAAAGTCGATTCCGGCATTGAATTCGCTCTTGCGTTCCCAGCCGAGGTCGGGATTGGCGTTGGAAGCGGGCGCATATGACTTGATCCATTTGCCGTCGTAGAAGAAGTTGGTGCCGGAACTCATCAGCATCAGCGACTTGTAGTTGCCGAAATCCTGATTGCCGGTAACTCCATAGCCGGCACGGAGTTTGAGCTCGCTCAACCACTTGATGCCCTGCATCCAGGGTTCCTTGCTCATGCGCCAGCCGGCGCTGACGGCGGGGAACCAACCCCATTTGTGGTCGGCCCCGAAACGGGATGAGCCGTCGCGGCGCAGCGATACGGAGGCAAGATACTTCTCCTGATAATTATATATCACGCGTCCGAAGAAAGCGATGTAGCGGCTTGAGGACCGTTCCGTGTACATATCGGCCATGCCTTCCTTCAGGGCGGTACCGGCTCCTATGTTGTTGTATTTATAAAAATCGGAATCGAAGCCGTAGTTCTCCATGCCGCTCTCCCAGTTCATCTGCTGTTGCCAGGTGTAGCCGAGTATGCCCTGGATGGAATGCCCTCCTAGCACCTTGGAATACTGCAGGGTACTTTCCCATTGGAAACTGGCGTATTTGTCGGAAGATGTTTCCGCGGTTCCCCGCTTGCCCGTCTGGGCTGGATAGAAGGAACTGCGGTAGGTCTGGCTGGAGTAATTTTCTTCCGAGAAATTGAAGAAGTTGTCCCATTTGAGACCTTCGACCGGCAGGATGTTCAGCGTTGCCCTTGCGTTGGCACCGAGATATCCGGTTTCCCGGTTGACGCTGCGTTCTTTAATCAATGCCACCGGGTTGGCGTAATCGACTTCGGGTACGGTGAAGTATCCTCCGTAGTCCTTGGCTTCAGGGTCATACACGGGCTCAGTGGGATTGTGGGTAAATGCCTGATAGAAGGCACTGTAATTTGCCGGTGAGGATTTTCTGCGGGTGTAGCTGAGGTTGTAGTCCAGGTCCAGCCAACCCTGAATGGCCTTTTGGTGGATATTGGTCTTGAACAGCCACTTGCTGGCTTCGTTGCCTATCTGCAGTCCCTGGTTCTGTTCTACGTTTATGACGCTGCGGTGCGAGAATTCTTCCGTGCCTCCGGAAACTGCCAGGTTGTGCTTGTGGCTGATCGGAGTGCGGGTGATTTCTTCAAACCAGTCTGTTTCATGGCCATAGAGGTTGATGGACTTGGCCGGAGCGAAATTCTTGATGGTGTATTCGAATTCCCTCGCCGTCATGGGCGTGGCCCTTGCCTGCACGGTTTGTACGGAAATCTGTCCGTCGTATTGAACTGCGGTGTTGCCGGTGCGGGCGCGCTTGGTGGTTATGATTACCACCCCGTTTGTGCCCCTGGTTCCGTAGATAGCGGCCGCCGACCCGTCCTTGAGCACATCGATGGATTCGACTTCCTGGAAATTGATGCTCCGTATGTCGGCGTCAAGGACCCCGTCGATGATAATCAGCGGGCCCTGTCCTGCCGACAGGGTATTGGTGCCCCTGAGAAGGAACTGAAACGATGCTTCAGGATCTCCTCCATCGGGATTTACTACGGAAAGACCGGCGACCTTTCCCTGGAGCATGCCTCCGGCATTGGTGAAGGCTCCGACATCGAGATCTTCTGCTTTGAGGCTTGCAACTGATCCTGTAATCTCTTTCTTCGTTGTTTTGCCATAGCCGATCACCACTGTCTCCTCAAGCATCATGGATGCTGCGGCAGGGAGGATGACGTCGTAAACGGATGCGTCAGCAACGCTGATGGTTACGTCGTCGTAGCCGAAAGATGCAAATGTGAGCTGCTGCCCGCCGGATGCCTGTATCTCATAACGCCCGTCATTGTCGGCAACTGCCCAGGCGCCGCTGGCATTGTTCAGTACGGTTGCACCGGCGAGAATCTCGCCGTCGCTGCCGCTGACGCGGCCGCGGACCATCCTGGTCTGTGCAACCGTGAGGATCTCCGCCCCCGCCAGCAACAAGACCAGTGCCGCAAAGTACTTAATCAGTCTTTTCATACAGTGGAATTAAAGAATTTCATTTCTGCTTGGAATAGATGCCTGGGCACCCATGCGCTGCACGGTTATTGCCGAGGCCTTAGTTGCAAAACGGGCTGCATCCTGCAGGGACATCCCTTCCGAGAGGCCTACGCAGAGTGCGCCGCAGAAGGTATCGCCCGCGGCGGTGGCATCGACGGCGTTCACCTTGAGGGCGGGAATCATTTCGGACTTGCCGTCTTTGAAAACCAGTGAACCCTGGCTGCCGAGGGTAACCACGAAGTCCTGAACGCCATAGTCGCGAAGCACCTCTACGGCTGCATTCAGACTGGCTTCGTCTTTGACCTCCACTCCGCTCATGAAGGCGGCTTCGGTGCGGTTGGGGGTCATCAGAGAAATGTATTTGAACACTTCGGTGGGAAGCTTCTTCGCAGGCGCAGGGTTGAGGATGACGTACACCCCGGCCTCATGGGCGATTTTAGCCGCACGGAGGACCGTTTCTTCCGGAATTTCCAGCTGAAGGATCAGGAAATCTGCGCTGCGAATCTCTTCCGCGACGCTGTCGATATCTTCGGGACTGAGGTCGGCATTGGCTCCGCTGGCGACGCTGATGCAGTTTTCTCCGCTGTCATCCACCAGGATGAGGGCGGTGCCGGATGCCTTGTCGGAACGCATTGCATGGGAGATGTCGATGCCTTCTTTGCGGTATCCTTCCAGGGCGCTGTCGCCGAATATGTCACGTCCTACCTTGCAAATGAAACTGACATTTCCGCCGAGTCTCGCTGCCGCTACGGCCTGGTTTGCTCCCTTGCCTCCGGGACCCATGTAAAAAATTCCTCCTGTGATTGTTTCGCCGGGAACCGGGAGACGGTCGCCCTTGATTGTCATATCGGTATTACTGCTGCCGATAACAAGTATTTTTTTGCTCATCAGTATTGATTATTTGATTATTAATCTGTGCGTTGGCCCACAGGACCATTGCTAATGTAGGGAAATGGGGGGCAGTTGATTCTGCTGAAAACAGAAAAAACAATAAAAACCCCGAAACTTTTGCACAAGAATCGGGTTAATTAGTCGTTAAATAAGAATAAATCCAGATAAATACTCTGATAAACAGGATGTTGCTATTGCGCATAATTTGCGCTAGAGATTGATTCTCCGGGGATGAAAGAAGGAAGGAGACGTATCTGTGAATAAGCGTCGTCGAATCCTGTGTTGCCGAGTTTCTCGCAGAGAATCCGAACAGCCAGCTTGGCCATGTTTCCTACGGGCTGTCCGATGCGTGCAATCACCGGGGTCAGGTAATCCATATACAGGTTGTCGTCGAAAGAAATCAGGGAAACATCCCCCGGGACGGCAATGGAAGATTCTCTCAGGGCTTTCAATGTGCCGAGAAGGATCGTGTTGCTGAGTGCAAAGATTGCGGTTGGCCGATGGGGCGCGTTCATCATCACTTTGGTCTCAAGATATCCGTTCTGGACCGAAAATGCGTCACCCTGGATACGTGTAAAATCGGAAAGTCCGGCTTCCCTCATGGCCTGCAGATAGCCCTCGACCCTTTCCTGGTTGGGCATGGAATCGCGTTCGCCCTGTATGCAGGCAATTCGTTTGTGCCCGGCCTCGATCAGCTTTATGGTAGCATCGTAGCCGCCCTTGAAATTATTGGTGGTTACGTATGACAGAGTCGTTTTTTTGTAAAAGCGGTCAATCAGCACTACCGGCACTTCTCGGGATATCAGTTCCAGCACTCCCGGGTCTTCCCCGCAAGGTACTGCAATGATACCTTCCACCCTTCTTGTAAGCAGTGCCCTTGCGCTCTCGTTCAGCCGTGTCTCATTTTCCATTGTATCGATCAGAATCGCGGTGAGGTCCGATTTGCGCAGCTCTGACACTATGGCGCTTGCCATGTCTGCAAAATACGGGTTGGCGATGGATGGGAGGAGCAGTCCTATCATTCCGGAGCCTTTTCGCCTGATTCTCTGGGCGGTGAACGATGGGATATATCCGCATCTGGCAACTTCGGCCATCACCGCTTCTCTGGTCCTGGCGCTGATCCTGTACCTGTCTGCATTTCCGTTCAGGACACGGGATACGGTCGTTACGGAGCATCCGCATTTTTGCGCGATGGTTGCGAGCGTGACCTTTTTCATGGGATGGCTAATCTGACAGTACCAGTTCTACCGGACAATGGTCCGAGCCAAAGATTTCGTTATGGATGCCGGTCGATTCAATGCGGGGGACCAGGCTGTCGGAGACGAGGAAATAATCGATGCGCCACCCCACATTCCTTTCGCGGGCGGCCATCCTGTAGCTCCACCATGAGTACTTCGCTTCGCCGGGATGCTGGCTGCGCCAACTGTCGGCGAATCCGGCAGAGAGCAGTTCGCTCATCTTGGCGCGTTCCTCGTCGGTGAATCCTGCGTTGAAATGATTTGTGTCGGGGTTTTTGAGGTCGATGGGTTCGTGCGCTACATTCATGTCCCCGCAGATGATCACACCTTTCTTCTTCGCCAAGCCGCATACGTATGCACGGAAGGCGTCCTCCCAGCGCATCCGGTAGTCCAGCCTCTTAAGGCCGTCCTGGGAGTTGGGCACATAGACGTTAACCAGATAAAAATCCGGCATTTCCACAGTTACGACCCGTCCTTCGTGGTCGTGTTCGTCGATACCGATGCCGTAACTGACGTCAACAGGCTGGAGCCTTGTGTAGATTACGGTGCCGGAATAGCCCTTCTTGTCGGCATAATTCCAGTAGGAGGTATAGCCGGGAAAGTCAAGGTCAATCTGCCCCGCCTGCAATTTGGTCTCCTGCAGACACACGAAATCGGCGTCCAGATCCACGAAGATATCCGCGAACCCTTTGCCTGCCACGGCCCGCAGGCCGTTTACGTTCCAGCTTATCAGTTTCATTCGATCAATCCTTCTTGACTGTTGCCTGCGGTCCATGCCTTGGACCGTAGTGAGCATTTTTGACGGTTAAACGCACATTGCGGTCCATCTTCGGGACCGTTGTTTACACTTATGCGAAAGTTCGACAGAATCGTCCGCATGCATTCGGACGGGCAATGCCGGGACCGTCGGCCCCTTGTGGGTCACGGCTCGGCCCTTTGCACGGCGCGGATGGCCTGGAGCGGCGGACGATTCTGCCGTGTTATTCAATCGACCATTCAGCACCATCTTTGGTGTCTTTAACCGTTATGCCAAGAGTTTTGAGTGCATCACGGATAGCATCGGACTTGGCCCAGTCTTTCTCTGCCTTGGCTTTTGCGCGCGCTTCAAGCACCATGTCCATAAGGCCGCTAACCACTTTGCCGTTGCCGGCTTCGGCAGCTTCTTCGTCGCGAAGTCCCAGAACTCCGAAAACAATGTCGTCAAAAACCTGCACCAGCGTGTCGATGTCGCCTTTTCCGAGTTTAAGTGAACCAGCCTTGGCGCTGTTGATGATGCGCACGGCTTCGAAAATATGGCTGAGGGCTACGGGGGTGTTGATGTCGTCGCAGAGAGCATCGTACACTCCATCGAAAACCGCTTTGACTTCGTCCCTTTCCGCAGGGCAGGTGTCCGGGGCGACAGCCTCGGATAGTTCGCCGTAGGGGAGCGCGGGTGCGTGTTTCCCTGCCATTGCGTAGAGGTCTTTCGCAGCCTGCATGACCTTCTTATATGCCTTTTCTGCGGCCTGAAGTGCTTCGTTGCTGAAGTCCAGGGTGCCACGGTAATGGGCCTGGAGGATGAAGAAACGTATGGTCATCGGGCTAAAGGCGCGTTCCAGCTTTGGATGGTCGCCCGCAAAGAGCTGTGGCAGGGTAATGAAATTGCCGAGGCTTTTGCCCATCTTCTGCCCGTTGATTGTAATCATATTATTGTGCACCCAGTAGTGCACTCCCTGTGTCCCTCTCGAAGCTACATTCTGTGCGATTTCACACTCGTGATGGGGAAACATCAGGTCCATACCGCCTCCGTGGATGTCGAATTCTTCGCCGAGGTACTTCTCTCCCATCACAGAGCATTCCAGATGCCATCCGGGGAAGCCTTCGCTCCAGGGGGACGGCCAGTGCATGATATGCTCGGGTTCGGCTTTTTTCCAGAGTGCGAAGTCGGCGGGAGCGTGCTTGTCGCTCTGCCCGTCGAGGCTTCGCGTACCTTCGAGCGTATCGTCGAGATTGCGGCCTGAAAGCACTCCGTAATGATGATCCTGATTGTATTTGGCCACATCGAAATAGACGCTTCCGTTGCTGATGTACGCATATCCGGCGGCGAGAATTTTTTTGATGGCTTCAATCTGTTCAACTATATGTCCGGAGGCTCGCGGCTCGATTGAGGGAGGGGCGACGTTGAGCTGCCTCATTGCTTCATGGTAGCGGAAGGTATAGCTCTGCACCACCTCCATGGGCTCAAGCTGCTCAAGGCGTGCCTTCTTCGCAATTTTGTCCTCACCTTCATCGGCATCGTGCTCCAGATGGCCCACATCGGTTATATTGCGCACATAGCGAACCTTGTATCCGAGATGACGGAGAAGTTTGAAGAGCACATCGTACGTAACCCCGGGGCGGGCATGCCCCAGGTGGGCATCACCGTAAACTGTGGGACCGCAGACATACATTCCTACGTGCCCGGGATTCACAGGCTTGAAGATCTCCTTGCTCCTTGTGAGAGTATTGGTGAGGAAAAGAGTGCGCATCTTAGTGTTTGAGCTGATAGGTGATGGTGGTTACCACGCGGAGTTTTTTGATTTGCGGGTTGTTGTCATCCTTGCTGTTGATACTGAACTGTCCCTGGTCGGCGGAAATGATTTTGCCGAGACGGCTTCCGGAATTGGTGGCGAACTGCTTTGCCGTGATTTGTGCATTGGCAATGGCCTCTTCCATCATCTTGGGCTTCATTTCCTGGAATGATACGAAGGAATAGCTTACGGGGTTGGAATATTCGTTCCCTATTATAGCGACACCCTGTTGAAGGAGTTCGCCCTGTCGGGAGATAAGGCTCCGAACCTTGTCCACATTCCCGGAATCGACGGTAATGGTTGTTTTGATCTTGTAGCGGAAAGGCATCTTCTCTGCACTCCAGCGGTCCGCCTCGTTGTCGGTAACGGTTGGTGTACCTTCGATGATTTCTTCTTCCTGCAAGCCTCCCGTCATCAGGAATTTTTTCACTTTATTGAGCTTGGAAGTGGCATTTGCATATACCAGCTGCAGGTCGTCACCTGTTTCGACGGTGGTGATTGCCCATGTAATATGGTCTGCAGGCACTTCAATCTCAGAAAGACCTTTCACGGTTACCCGGCGGTCCCTGTTTGTGAAATTATCGACACCAGCCTTTAGCAGAAGGCCGAAAATGACAATGGCGGCAGCTACGATGCATGCCTCAATAACTTTACTCTGTTTCATATTACAAATATAGCTATTTTTCATGTTGTTTTGTTATCTCATAAAAAACCGAGGCTGAACCTCAAAAGTCCAGCCTCGGAAAAAGTGCGGATTTCGAAATGGCTTACAGGTCCATCAGCTGATCCTGCACAGCCTCGTCCTTGCGTCCCACCACGATATCCTGGTAGTCGGAAAGACCGGTACCGGCGGGGATAAGGTGACCGCAGATAACGTTCTCCTTGAGGCCTTCAAGATGGTCGACACGGCCGCGGATTGCGGCTTCGCTGAGCACCTTGGTGGTCTCCTGGAAGGAGGCTGCGGAGATGAAACTGCCTGTACGCAGAGCTGCGCGGGTGATACCCTGGAGCATGAGCCGTGCGGTGGCAGGTTCTGCCGGACGCACCGTCATGCCCTTGCGGCCCTGGCGCTCAAGCGAGGAGTTCTCGCTACGCATGTCTCGTGCGCTCACGAGGTCTCCCATTGAGTAGCGCTCGCTGTCACCGGGTTCGAGCACGAGGTACTTGCCGTAGATAGCGTCGTTCACATCCATGAAACGGCTCTTGTCCACGAGTTCCTCCTGCAGGAATTCGGTGTCGCCGGGGTTGGTGATCTCCACCTTGCGCATCATCTGGCGCACTATGATTTCGAAATGTTTGTCGTTGATTTTCACGCCCTGCAGACGGTAAACGGCCTGAACTTCATTCACAATATATTCCTGGGCTTTTACGGGACCGAGGATATTGAGAATGTCGGTAGGGGACACGCCACCGTCGGACAGAGGTGTACCGGCCTTCACGTAGTCGTTCTCCTGCACAAGGATCTGCTTGGTCAGAGGCACCAGATAGTGCTTCTCGACGCCGCTGCGGTTCTTCACCACGATTTCGCGGTTGCCTCGTTTCACCTTGCCCATCTCGACCTCGCCGTTGATTTCGGAAAGGATTGCGGGATTTGAAGGGTTGCGGGCTTCGAACAGTTCGGTGACGCGGGGCAGACCGCCGGTAATATCGGAAGCCTTGCCGATTGCGCGGGGGATCTTGATGATGATCTCGCCAACCTTTACGTCGGTACCGTTTTCAACAGTGACGTGTGCACCCACAGGCAGGTTGTACTGCCTTATGGTCTCGCCGTTGGAGTCAAGCAGCACGAGGGTAGGGTTCTTGGTTTTGTCCTTGCTCTCGATGATCACCTTGTCGGTGCTCATGCTGAACTCGTCGGCATTGTCCTTGCGGAAGGTTACGCCTTCGATCATGTTCTCGAAAGCAACCTTTCCTGCAGTTTCAACGAGGGTGACTGCGTTGTAGGGATCCCATTCGCAGATACGGTCGCCCTTGGATACCTTGTCCCCGTCTTTCTTGAAGAGGACGGCTCCGTAAGGGATGTCGTATTGTGAATAGGCGTATCCGGTATTTTCGTCCACGATGCGCAGTTCGGTCATACGGCTCACCACAACATTCTCGGGATTGCCTTCTTCTCCGATGCGCTCAATGGTACGAAGCTCTTCAAACTGAAGTTTGCCATTGTACTTGGAGTCGATGCTGGAGTCCACGACGGATCCTCCTGCAGTACCACCAACGTGGAAGGTACGCAGCGTAAGCTGGGTACCGGGCTCACCGATGGACTGGGCGGCGATGACGCCGACAACTTCTCCCTTCTCAACCATGCGGCTGGTGGCCAGGTTGCGTCCGTAGCATTTTGCGCAGACGCCGTGACGGCTCTCGCAAGTGAGGACGCTGCGGATCTCGACCTGCTCGATGGGCAGGGAGTCGATCAGTTCGGCCTGTGCCTCGCGGATTTCCTCTCCTGCATGCAGGATGAGTTCTCCGGTGAGAGGATTGAAGATGTCGTGCACGGTCGTGCGGCCGAGGATACGCTCGCCGAGCGACTCTACAACTTCGTCCTTGTTCTTAATGGCGGTAGCGATGAGGCCGCGGAGAGTTCCGCAGTCCTCTTCGGTAATAATCACATCGTGCGATACGTCAACCAGACGCCTGGTCAGGTAACCTGCGTCAGCGGTCTTGAGGGCGGTATCGGCCAGACCCTTACGGGCACCGTGGGTGCTGATGAAGTATTCGAGCACTGTCATTCCTTCCTTAAGGTTGGAGATGATAGGGTTCTCGATAATCTCTGCACCGGATGCTCCGGACTTCTGCGGCTTTGCCATAAGGCCTCGCATACCGCAGAGCTGTTTGATCTGCTGGGTTGAACCACGGGCTCCGGAATCAAGCATCATGAACACGGGGTTGAAGCCCTGCTGATCGGTAGAGATCTGGCGGGTAACGATGCCGGTGAGCTTGTTGTCGATGGTGGTCCAAAGGTCGATAACCTTGTTGTAACGCTCGTTGTTGGTGATGAATCCCATCGCGTAGTTGCCGCGGATCTCGTTCACCTGCTTGTAGCCTTCGTCGATGAGGGCTTCCTTCTCCTTGGGGATGATGACGTCTCCGAGGTTGAAGGAGATACCGGCGCGGAAGGCCTGGTCGTAACCGAGGTTCTTGATATCGTCGAGGAACTTGGCGGTGCGGGTTACACCTGTGTTCTTGATCACATTGGTGATGATGCCGCGCAGGGCTTTCTTTCCGAGAACCTCATTTACGAACGGAACTTCGTCCGGAACATACTGGTTCACGATGATGCGGCCTGCGGTGGTCTTCACGATGTGTGTTCCCTTGGAAGGATCGGTTTTGTCGACGGGGATGCGGACGCCTATTTCAGCGTGCATGTCGATAACCTTTTCGTTATAAGCGATGATGACTTCCTCAGGTCCGTAGAACGTAAGTCCTTCTCCCTTGGCGCCGGGACGCACTTTTGTGATGTAGTAGAGGCCGAGCACCATATCCTGCGAAGGCACCGTGATAGGGGCACCGTTGGCAGGGTTAAGGATGTTGTGGCTTCCGAGCATCAGAAGGTGTGCTTCCATGATGGCGGCGTTGCCGAGCGGGAGGTGGACGGCCATCTGGTCACCGTCGAAGTCGGCGTTGAATGCCGTACATGCGAGCGGGTGCAGCTGGATGGCTTTTCCT
>CACXHM010000182.1 GCA_902767465.1 uncultured Bacteroidia bacterium | reverse complement strand
GCCTTTGCGGAAGAGCTGAATTCCATAGATCTGATATAGACGGAATTATTTGCTACCTTTGCGACAATGTTTCGCAAGTATCTTATAGTTTTTCTGATTTCAATGGTGCCGCTTATTGAGCTCAGGGGGGCGGTGCCTTATGCCGTTGGATTCGGTCTTCCTCTTTTGCCTTCACTGCTTGTCGCGGTGTTGGGCAACATGCTTCCTGTTCCATTTATCTTTCTGTTCGCCCGCAGGGTTCTGGAATGGGGGCGGAACAAGAAGTACATAGGAGGCTTTTTTCGCTGGTGCCTGGAAAAGGGCGAGAAGGGAGGCCGGAAACTTGAAGCCAAGGCCGGGCGCGGACTTTATATTGCCCTGCTCTTGTTCGTCGGAATTCCCCTTCCCGGGACGGGCGCCTGGACCGGGACTCTTGCCGCGAGTTTTCTGAACATGGATTTCAAGAAAAGCGTCTTATATGTGCTGCTGGGTGTCATCCTTGCGGGAATCATAATGCTTACGGCATCTCTTGGAGTGTTTGGTGCGATTTCCCTGGCAGGTCGTTGAACTTCCTGCCTGTTTTGTGATACAAGGGAGTATTTTCGTGCGGTTTGTCATATTTTTTGTAACTTCGAAAGTTAAAAGATTATAAAATGTCAGTAACAGGACGAAT
Source organism: uncultured Bacteroidia bacterium (assembly GCA_902767465.1). Classification (GTDB taxonomy): domain Bacteria; phylum Bacteroidota; class Bacteroidia; order Bacteroidales; family UBA932; genus Cryptobacteroides. The sequence goes on along the minus strand of CACXHM010000182.1, from coordinate 13,668 downwards.
CTCACAGATAATAGGTCCGGTCGTCGATGTCCATTTCAATCTCGACAGCCGGCAGGAAGCTGCGCTGCCCTCTATCCACGAAGCGTTGGAAGTAACCAGGCCTGACGGTCGCAAGCTTGTGGTCGAGGTGCAACAGCATATAGGTGAAGACACTGTCAGATGTGTTGCCATGGATTCGACCGACGGACTTAGGAGAGGTCTGGAAGCGGTGAGTATCGGCTCTCCCGTCCGAATGCCTGTCGGTGCCCAGATCAGAGGCCGGGTCATGAACGTGACCGGGGACCCCATCGACAGCCTTGGAGCTCTCAGTTCGGAAGGCAGTCTCCCCATTCATCGTGAGGCCCCTGAGTTTTCGGAACTTACTACGAGTCAGGAGGTTCTCTTTACAGGCATCAAGGTAATCGATCTGCTTGAGCCTTATTTGAAAGGTGGCAAGATCGGCCTTTTCGGAGGAGCCGGCGTCGGCAAGACTGTTCTTATCAAAGAGCTGATCAACAACATAGCAAAAAGACATAATGGATTCAGTGTTTTCGCCGGCGTTGGGGAGCGTACAAGAGAAGGTAACGACCTGCTTCGCGAAATGATAGAATCCGGGGTTATCAAATATGGCGAAGAGTTTGAAAAGGCTATGGCCGAAGGAAAGTGGGATCTGTCGAAGGTTGATCGGGGAGAGCTTTCAAAAAGTCAGGTGGCCATGGTATTCGGGCAGATGAACGAGCCTCCGGGAGCGCGCAGCAGCGTGGCCCTGAGCGGGCTCACGCTGGCGGAATCCTTCCGCGACTCCTCCGACCCGGCCGCCCCGAAGGATATTCTCTTCTTCATCGACAACATCTTCCGTTTCACGCAGGCCGGCTCGGAGGTGTCCGCGCTCCTTGGGCGCATGCCATCCGCAGTAGGCTACCAGCCGACGCTTGCTACCGAAATGGGACAGATGCAGGAGCGTATTACTTCCACCAAAAATGGATCCATTACTTCCGTACAGGCAGTATATGTCCCTGCCGATGACCTTACCGATCCTGCTCCGGCCACCACTTTCAGTCATCTGGATGCCACGACAGTGCTTAGCCGCAAGATTGCTACTCTCGGCATCTACCCTGCGGTTGATCCGCTTGAATCAACATCGCGCATTCTCGATCCAAATATAGTCGGACAGGATCATTACGACACAGCCCAACGCGTAAAACAGATACTCCAGCGCTACAAGGAACTTCAGGACATCATAGCCATTCTTGGCATGGACGAGCTCTCGGACGAAGACAAACTCACCGTAAACAGGGCCCGCCGCGTACAGCGCTTCCTGAGCCAGCCGCTTCATGTGGCAGCTGCCTTCAACGGCTGCCCCGGAGTTATGGTTGACATCGAAGACACTATCCGCGGATTCAAGATGATTCTCGACGGAGAAGTGGATTACCTGCCGGAACAGGCATTCATGCAGGTTGGAACAATAGAAGATGCTATCGCTAAGGGCGAAAAGATACTTGCACAGGCTAACTGATCATGACACTGAAGATTCTCACACCAGATACCATTTCTGAAATCCAGGCGGAAGCGGTTTTCCTGCCCGGAGCGGCAGGTGCGTTTGAGGTGTTGAGAGGTCATGCTCCCATCATTTCGTCTCTTGTAAAGGGCGAACTCCGCTGGCGTACCTCGGGAGTTGAACACACCAAGCCTGTTGACGGTGGGATGGCAATGGTAGAAAATGACATTATAACGATTTGCGCGGAATGATGCTGTTCAAGAAAATATTGTTGACTGTATTTTTCGGGCTGATTGCCGTGCATTCGACATCGGCGGAGGAGGCGTCGGAAGAAATCGACATTGGCGAAGTCGTTTTCGAGCACGTGCTCGACTCCTACGAATGGCACATAAGCGAATGGAAGGGCCGGAGCATTGCAATCTATCTGCCGGTAATCCTGATAGATGACGGCATGCACGTTTTCAGTTCAAAACATATTCTTGAGACCGGCAGTTACGGGAACTATCATATCGCTCCAAAAGGCGCCAAAAATGAAGGAAAGATCGTGCGTGCCGATGGCTCGCGCCCTTTCGACATCAGCATCACCAAGAACGTGCTCCAGCTGATGATAAATGCGATTCTCCTTCTTGTAATTGTACTCCTGTGCGCAAGGTGGTATCGCCGACATGATGTGTTAAAGGAGCATCCTTCCGGTATCGCTGCGCTTATGGAACCTCTGATCATGATGATACACGACATGGCGAGGGAGAATATCGGAGAGGACGACTTCCGGCGTTATTCGCCATACCTTCTGACGGCGTTTCTCTTTATACTGTTGAGCAATGTCATGGGCATCATTCCATGTTTCCCCGGAGGAGCGAACCTTACGGGCAACATCGCCTGCACACTGGTACTGGCGCTTTTTACCTTTTTCACGGTGAATCTTACCGGCACCCGGCACTACTACAAAGAGATTTTTTCTCCGGATGTTCCCGGTGTGCTCAAACCCCTGATGGCTGTGATAGAGACTTTCTCGGCGCTTGTGAAGCCGGTATCGCTCACCATCCGTCTTTTCGCCAACATGCTTGCCGGCCATATTCAGATCCTGTGCATGGTCTGCATTATTTTCATAATGGGGAAATACGGTCCGGCCATGACCGGAGGAGCCACGCTGATTTCACTTCTTTTCGGAATCTTCCTGGACGTGTTGGAAATCCTGATTTCCTTCATCCAGGCCTATATATTTACAATGCTCTCATCCATTTACATAGGGATGGCCCGTCAAAAAGCAGATTAACAATTTTAAATCAATAATTATGGTACTTGCAATTTTACTTCAGGCGTTGGCCTCTGCGGCCCTTGGAAAGTTCGGTGCGGCTCTTGGCGCAGCCCTTGCCGCTTTTGCTGCAGGATACGGAATAGGTAAGGTCGGCTCGGCCGCAATGGAAGCCATTGCCCGTCAGCCTGAATCCGCCGGGAATATCCGTTCCAGCATGATTATCGTCGCCGGTATGATCGAAGGTGCAGCGCTCCTCGGCATCATAGTGTGCCTGCTTGCCGTCGTAATAAAATAAAACATGAACCTGATTACTCCTGATACCGGCCTTCTGTTCTGGATGGTCCTCATTTTCGGCATAGTATTTTTCATACTTGCAAAGTGGGGCTTTCCGGCCATTACCGGTATGGTGGATAAACGGAACAAGCACATCAGCGAATCCCTGAGGCTTGCAGAAGAAGCTCAACTGCGCATGGAGAAACTCTCTGAAGAGCAGCAGCAGATGATTGCAAAAACCCGTCAGGAACAAGGACGCATACTTAAGGAAGCGGCCCAGGCGAGAAGTGAAATCCTTGCACAGGCAAAGGAGGACGCTGCCGCCCGTACGGCAGAGATGGTGGAAAAGGCCAGAGTGCAGATCGAAAACGAACGGGAAGCGGCCATGCGAGATATCCGCAGGCAGGTTGCGCTGCTGTCTGTTGAGGTGGCCGAAAAAGTGCTTCGTTCCAGACTCGGTTCGGGTGTTGAGCAGGAAGCGCTGATAGACCGGCTTGCAGACGAAGCTGTTAAGTCCAGCCATAAAGAATCATGAATCAGGGGACGATATCCAGCAGGTACGCCAGGGCTTTCCTCCGTTTTGTTGAGGAAGATGGCCGTGGGGAGCAGGTCTTTGCACAGGCAAGGATGCTTCTTTCGGATCCGGCATCTTTTTCAGGTGATTCCGAAAAGGATCTGGTCAGGCTGGCTGAATTGCTTCGTTCCAATGGAAGGCTTGAGTTGCTTAAGCCGGTGCTGGTAGATTTTGTGAGGCAGTATTGCCGTAATCACGGCATATGCATCGCGCGGCTTCGTACCGCAGTCCCATCGGAGGAACTGTCGGCAAAGCTGAAGGAAATGCTCACGTCGAGTACTGGCAAAAGGGTGCTGATGGATACTTCGGTGGAACCCGGGTTGATTGGCGGGTTTGTGCTTGAACTTGACGACCGGATCCTTGATGCCAGCGTACAGCGGCAGATTGATTTGATCCGCGGACAATTCAAAGAAATGAACAAACGTATTATCTGATGGCTCAGAATACAATAAAGGCAAGTGAAATATCCGAGATATTGCTCGGTCAGTTAAAAGGTATCGATACCACTGTCCACTTTGAGGAGAGCGGAAAAGTGCTTTCGTGCAGCGATGGTGTTGCCCGTATCTACGGGCTGGTGAACGCCGAAGCCGGGGAACTGCTTGAATTCGAATCCGGGGTCAAAGCTGTTGCAATGAATCTTGAGGAAGACAATGTAGGAGCGGTCCTGCTCGGCCCTACCGACCTTGTGAAGGAGGGTATGAATGTCCGCAGGCTTGGACGCATCGCATCCCTGGAGGTTGGTGAAAACATGGTGGGCCGTGTGGTAAATCCTCTCGGCGAGCCGCTTGACGGCCTCGGACCCGTCGCTGGAGATCTGGTGGAGATGCCACTTGAGCGTAAGGCTCCCGGCGTAGTGTTTCGCGAACCTGTCACCGAGCCGCTTCAGACCGGACTGAAAGCAATCGATTCCATGATTCCTATCGGCAGGGGACAGCGCGAACTTATCATTGGTGACAGACAGACGGGAAAGACCGCCCTTGCCATCGATACCATAATTAATCAGCGCAGCTGTTTCGAAGCAGGGAATCCGGTGTATTGCATTTATGTTGCAGTAGGCCAGAAAGGTTCTACAGTAGCCTCCATTGTGGAAACACTGCGTTCCAAGGGTGCTATGGACTACACTATAGTTGTTGCAGCGACGGCTTCCGATCCTGCCGCCGTGCAGTACTACGCGCCATTCGCCGGTGCTGCCATTGGGGAGTATTTCAGAGACACAGGCCGGCATGCCCTTGTGGTTTACGATGATCTCAGCAAGCAGGCCGTGGCATATCGTGAGGTGTCGCTGATCCTGCGCCGTCCTTCCGGGCGGGAAGCGTATCCCGGAGATGTGTTCTACCTGCACAGCCGGCTTCTGGAGCGTGCGGCCAAGATCATAGGACAGCAGGAGGTGGCCGAGAAGATGAACGATCTTCCTGAGTCGATGAAGGGACGGGTAAAGGCCGGCGGTTCCCTTACGGCTCTCCCGATCATAGAAACGCAGGCAGGGGATGTTTCCGCATATATTCCTACCAACGTGATCTCCATCACTGACGGTCAGATATATCTTGAGAGCTCCCTTTTCAACCAGGGGTTCAGACCCGCTATAAACGTAGGTATTTCGGTTTCCCGTGTCGGTGGGTCTGCACAGGTGAAGTCGATGAAGAAAGTCGCTGGCAGCCTCAAGATAGATCAAGCCCAGTATAACGAACTGGAGGCTTTCAGCAAGTTCTCTTCCGATATGGACAAGGTTACCGCCATGACCCTGGACAAAGGGCGCAAGAACAACCGTCTGCTGATACAGCCTCAGTATTCTCCCATGCCCGTCGGGGACCAGGTCGCGGTTCTTTACTGCGGCACACATGCCCTGATGTCGGATATTCCTCTTGACAAGGTGCACGAATTCGAAAAACTGTTTCTGGAAAGGATGCGTTCTTCGCATAAGGATGTTCTGGGAGAACTATCCTCCGGGAAAATAGATGAAGGCATAGAGGCCATTCTTACCAAGGTGGCTTCGGAGGTCTGTTCTCAAATTAATGCTTGATTCTCATGGCTTCGCTTCGGGAGATAAAAGATCATATTTCTTCGGTCCGCAGTACGCTCAAGATTACTTCGGCCATGAAACTGGTGGCTTCCGCGAAGCTTCGCAAAGCCCAGCAGGCGGTCGAAGGAATGCGTCCCTATACCGAGGCGCTGTCGAAGATGCTCGAGCGTGTAGTTTGTCCTGTTGCAACCGGGGAAGGGCAGGAATCCCCCGTCGCAACCAATACTGTCACAGCTATTGTGGCTGTCGCCTCCAACTCTTCGTTGTGCGGGGCATTTAATATCAATGTAATCCATAAAGTGGAAGAGACGGTCTCGCAACTGAAGGCAGCAGGCCAGACCGTGGAAGTGATTTCCGTAGGCCGCAAGATGGCTGAAGCCATGCGCAAGGCAGGATTTCCGTCGGATGATTATTCCGATCTTGTAGGGCATAACAGCTTTGATAAATCCGCTTCCTTCGCGCAGACTCTGATCGATGCGTTCAATTCCGGAAAATACGGCAGGGTTCTGTTGATATATAATCATTTTGTGAGTACGGCTTCGCAGAAAGTTGCCGTCGAGCAGTATCTGCCGTTTGGAACATCTGCGGAACTGGCGTCCTCTCCTCAAGCCGGCCTGACGGCCCCTCCCACCTCTGGTGGGCCCCTCCCTCTACATCCGAGGGCGGATATGGCGTCCGGAGAGGACACCCATTCCGCTTATATCCTTGAACCATCACGGGACGAAATCCTGAAAACGCTTCTGCCGCAGGTTATGCGGTTGCGTATCCACACGGTGCTGCTCGACTCGATTGCTGCGGAACACGCTGCGCGAACAATTGCCATGCAGACGGCATCGGACAACGCTGAAGACCTTCTCGGTGAACTGTCTCTCGAGTATAACAAGGGGCGTCAGCAGAAAATTACAGCTGAGATCCTTGATCTTGTAGGGGGGGCTCAGCAATGACAGCCGTTATTCTTGCGAACGGAGAATTCCCGCGGAAGGAGTATCCTCTGTGGATTCTCAAGAACGCGGAAATCGTTGTCTGCTGCGACAGCGCCACTTCGGTTCGGCGCCTTCGTAAAATTGGCGTGGAACCAGTGGCCGTGGTTGGCGATATGGATTCGACGCCGGCAGCTGTCCGGAAGGCCTTGGGTCGTTTGGCCGTGAAAGTAGATGAGCAGGATTTCAATGATCTCGACAAGGCTTTCCGCTGGCTTCTGGAAAATTACCCTCAGGCCGATGACATTCATGTTCTCGGCGCACTGGGCAAAAGTGAAGCGCATGCAATGGGGAATCTCTCATACCTTATGTATTGGGAGAAGACCCGATCCCTTTCTTCAAAGGGGATAAAGGTTGATATGGTGTCGGACTATAATACGGCCTTTGCCATTAGCGACAGCTGCGAACTGCATGTGGGCGAGGGGCGTAAGGTGTCTCTCTTTGCCATGGACAAAACTCTCAGGATCAAATCCTCCGGTTTGCAGTGGCCGACTGACGAGGTGGAGTTCGGATTCTGGTTCCAGGGGACGCTGAACCGCGCCGTGACCGATGTCGTATCGTTGCGTTTCAATCATCCCGCTCCAGCCATTGTGGTGCTGGACTGATAAGGTTTTTTCACCGTTAGAAGTTATCACCGTTTCTTTGCAGTTTTTTCGTATATTTGTACGATGACACTTGACGAACGCCAACTGGAAGAACTGTACTACAGATACAGCCAGAGACTCCGGAACTTTGCCGTGCATTTTCTCGGTGACGAGTCTGCGGCAGAGGACGTCGTGCACGATTCTTTCATCAGGTTTTGGAACAGGTACAAGGGACGGGATGAAAATTATTGGGCCCCGCTGCTTTTCACGGTGGTCCGTGCCGGATGTATTGACTCTTTGCGTCATCGGTCGGTTCGCCGGAAAGTTGAGAATTGCGACTTGTCAGCATTGGAGGGGACCGAAAAATTGTATTCTGCCTTGATGGCAAGCGCAGAAGACTCCACTATCTACGAAGAACTCCGCCGACAGGTGAACCAGATTTTAGAGAGCCTGCCTCCACGCTGCCGGGAGGTCTTTGTCCTGAGCCGTCTTAAAGGTTTGCGAAACCGTGAAATTGCTGATTTAATGGGCATTTCCGAGCAGGCAGTAAAAAACCAGATATCGAAAGCCCTCCGTGTTTTCCGCAAAGAAATCGGTGGTGGGGAGAAGATGGATCCTGAACTTCTTTCGTTTGCAATTCTCTTTTTGCTATTAGTCTGATTCCCCCTAAAAACTGAAGTGTACTTTTCCTTTACATAAACGTTATTGTTATGTAAAGGAAAAAGATGGATAAGCACTTTAAAAAACTATGCCTCGATCTCCTCGAAGGTAACACAAGTACAGTAGAAGAAAACGAACTTCTCGGTTTTCTCGCAGATTCTGAGGGACGCAGGGAATTCTTTGAACTCGAAGAGTTCTGGTCTTCCGTCCACAATCCTGATGTCTCCCAATTGAAAGAGTTCAGGAAGATTAAAAGGGAAATCACAGGGAAGCAAAGGCTGTGTCGTGCAGTTTTCCCGGCCGTGTCCGTGGCGGCAATGGCATTGATTCTCTTTTTGTTGCGCCCTTCGGTGGAAAGCAGTAGTGACAGCAGGCAGCAGTTGGAACAGATTGTTCTTTCCACGCAGTGCCTCGAACAGCGTACCGAGATGCTGCCGGATGGCACTAAGGTGTCGCTCAATTCTGCAAGTTCAATCAGCTATGCCGCTGATTTTTGCACTAACAGGGAAGTGATCCTGTCGGGAGAGGCATACTTCGATGTGGCCAAGGATTCATTGCACCGCTTTACCGTCAAAGCTCGTGACAACGAGATTTCGGTATATGGCACCAAATTCAATGTCTGTGCATATGGTGACGCAACTTCTGTGACTGCAGCGCTCGTCGAGGGCAGCATTGTGTTCTCTAATGATGCCTTGACAATGATAATGAAGCCCGGTGAAGTTCTCAACTATGATTGTTCAACCGGAGCAGTATTCAAGAAGACTGCAGATGTGGGGTCATATATTAGCTGGATGAGCGGCCGGCTGGATTACGAAAGCATTTCGCTTTCGGACCTCTTTGCAAGGCTGTCTTCGGTTTATTCGCTTGATATCCGGTATTCGGCGGCGAAGTATGCCCAGTCCAGGTTCAGGATAAGTCTGAACATAAAAGAGCCCATAGATAATATACTCCATGCTGTCGCCACCATCACCCCTATCAGGTGGACGCGTGACGGTAATGTTATTTCTATAATGGAATTATAAATGTAACGATATGAGTAAAAGGATTTTACAGATTCTGTTTACCTCCCTGTCGCTTTTGTCGGGGGCTATTGACGCTATTGCACAGACCGTGACGGCGAGTTTTCGCAACAGGCCTCTTTCGGAGGTGATAGTGGAAATCAACAGCCAGACAGGCTTCTCTGTTATCAGCAGCGACCGTACGGATCTTTCCTCCTATCAGGTCACAGCAGAGTTTTCCGGAACCCCTGTAAGTGAGGTGTGGCCCAAAATCTTCAAGTCGCCTCTAAAATATGAGGTCAGCGGAAATGTTATCGCCGTTTCTCTTGATGAAAAGCGCCCTGGCACACAGCAGGAGAAGTTTCGCATTTACGGGGTTGTGAAGGACGAAAATGGCGAACCTCTCCCAGATGCCGGCGTAATGTCCGAGAATGGTTCCGCGGCAGTGGTTACCGATGCAGATGGCCGCTATGAGATTATGCTGCCGGCAGGAACCAGGATACTGAAGTTCTCCTATATCAATTATCAAAGCAAGGAAGTCCTTATAGGGGACAGGACCAATGTATCCGTGACTCTTGAACCCGACATCAACAACAGTCTGAATGAGGCTGTGGTTATCGGTTACGGCGTCACCCGCAAGCGCGACCTTACCGGCTCTGTTGCAACTGTCAAGATGTCAGACCTGGCCCAAGCCCCCAACACATCCATCGATCAGGCCCTGCAGGGGCGCCTTGCCGGTGTGGATGTGATGTCAACGTCAGGAGAGCCTGGAGCATCGACTTCTATCCGAATCAGAGGAACCCGTTCCATAAACGCCAGCAACGAGCCACTTATTATTGTTGATGGCGTGATAGACGCAATTCACGATATCAACGAAATTAATTCGGCGGACATAGAATCCATCTCCATTATGAAGGACGCCTCCTCCACTGCCATATACGGAAGCCGGGGTGCGAACGGCGTAATTCTCATAACCACCCGCAAGGGTGTCACGTCCAGACCGAGTGTAGTTGCAAAGGCGGAATTCGGTGCTTCCAGGATAGCCCGCTATCTTGACGTTATGAACAAAAATGAGTTTGTCCGCTATTTGAACGACTGGTATTATTTCCGCAGCAGCGGTAAATCAGGGCAGCGCTTCGATCCGGATGATTATGCCAATGACACCGACTGGCTCAGGGAAATAACCCGCATCGCCCCTTATCAGAATTACAGTGTGTCCGCGAGCGGCAAGGTGAGCGAAAACCTCAATTATTTCGGTTCTCTTTCATACAACGATACCGAAGGCATCATCAAAAACAGCGGTGTGGAGAAAATCAACGGGCGCTTCAATCTCAATTACGATGTCGCCAAATGGATGAGGGTTTCACTCCGTATGAGTTATTCCTTCCAGAAGCACAACATCAACAAGGCCGATATCGGTGGTACCAATTTCTGGAACGGAGCGGTTTACCTTTCCCCTATTATAGGCGCTTATGATAAATACAATCCTCTTTACGAAAACGGAACGGCCATCAATACGCCTATTGCCAACATTAACCTGATGGAGCGCTTCAGGGAAAACCTCACAAAAAACGACGTGCTGGAATTTGTTTTCCGTCCTGTCAAAGGTCTTACGCTCAAAAGCCAGAATTCAGTGATGGTTTATCAGCGTCACGACTACTATTTCTGGCCGAGCACCATGCCACGCAAGGTTGAGGGCGAAGGGGCAGATGCGCAGCGCTATGAGGGAGATGCTCGCAAACTGAACACAGAGAATACCGCCACATACACCAGGAAAATTCGCGGAGGTCATTCTTTCGATGTTCTGGCCGGTTTCTCGGCATCCAAGAATAATATGAATTATTTCCGTCTCACGGCGAACGGGCTGCTTACAGACGACCTCAAGTGGAATAATATGCAAGGCGTGGTGAGCAAGGAAAACCTCGTTCCTTACACGACTTCTGAGGAAGTGATCAAGGAATCAGTCTTCGCGAGAATGAATTACAATTACCGTCAGAAGTATTATTTGACTTTAACGGGACGTTACGACGGGTCTTCGAATTTTGCGGAGAACAACAAGTGGGGCTTCTTCCCTTCTGCCGCTATGAAATGGGTAATCAGCAAAGAGCCGTTTATGCGTTCGCTCCATTCGGTAGATGACCTTTCACTCAGGATCAGTGCCGGCCGCTCCGGCAATGATGCCATTTCTTATTATCGCAGCCTTGCCGCCTATGAAGTCTTGACCAATGCCTGGCTCGTGGACGGAAGGCTTGTCCCTTCAATGGTTCCCTCGCGTGTGGCAAATCCGAACCTTACCTGGGAAAAGACGACCCTGCTCAATGCCGCCCTCGATCTCACTATGTTCAAAGGCAGGATTTCGGCTACGCTTGAGGCGTATACCGCCCGTACTTACGATCTGCTCCTCAATTTGAAAACCATCCAGACCACAGGATATGACAGCCGCCTGACAAACCTCGGGAAGACCTCCAACAAGGGTCTGGAACTCACTCTGGACACCCGCAATATCGAAAAACGGCATTTTGGCTGGACCACCCAGTTTACGGTGTCCCATAACAAGCAGGAGGTGATCGAGATAGGGCAGGAAGATTATGTCCCTGTTCTCAACAGCCCGGGTAACACCTCTTTTATGATGTACGGCTACAAGAAGGGTTATCCTCTTAATTCCCTCTGGGGCTTTCAGTATGCAGGGGTGTGGCACACGGAAGACGAGTTCGTGCGCAACGCCTATACTCATAGTTATGTGTCTAACACCACTACCAATTCTGCGAGTGCCATCCTTGGTTTCCCGAGGTATGTGGACCAGGACCACGACGGAATCCTTTCGGAAAAAGACCTTATCTATCTTGGTAATTCGGATCCTTTCCTCTATGGGGGTCTGCAGAATACATTCCGTTGGAAAAACTGGAGTCTTGGGGTATATTTCAATTACTCCCTAGGCGGAAAGATTTACAATTATGCCGAACTCTCAATGTCAGGAACCTTTAGTGCAAACCAGTATCGCTATATGCTGGATGCCTGGCATCCGCTTCGCAATCCGGATTCAGACATCCCGCGTGCCGGTACCGACGACCGTATGCTACCCAGTTCCTTCCAGGTTCACGATGCAAGTTACCTGCGTCTGAAGAATGTTTACTTGAGCTATACTTGGGACTTGAGCAAACATACCAAGATGCTGCGTGATGTTACTTTCGGGGTGTCCGGAACCAATCTCTACCTCTTCACGAAGTATAACGGATTCGATCCCGATGTCTCTACAAGCGGCGAAAGCACGCTGCGGCGTGTGGATATGGGAGCATACCCCCAGTCCAAGATGCTGGTTTTTAGTGTTCAGTTAAGGTATTAAACAGGACGGAATATGAAAAAGATCACCATATATATTTTAGCGCTGATTGCAACTGCGGCGTGTTCTCTGGAGGAGGTCCCGACTTCTTTCGTGAACAGGGACAGCTATTACGACACTGAAACACAGTGCAAGACCTCTCTCTGGGGATGTTACCGTCCTCTTGCCACCATATACGGCCCCAATTTTATGCTTATGACCGAGGCTTGTACCGACATCTGGTATTCCGGATCATCAACTGTAGACGCCTGTCTGGACGTTACTCCGGCTAAGCCACAGTTCGGAGCAACGGTGTGGCGCCAGGGTTATATGGGCGTCATGCGTTGCAACGAATGCATAGAATGCATAGCGAAGGCGCCGTTGGCGGATTCGCTCAAAATGCCGATGGTAGCTGAGGCAAGGGTGCTCAGGGCAATGTATTATTACCTGCTTACCTGCGTGTTCAATGGCGTCCCATATTACAAGCAGATGGTTGCAGATGATGCAGACCTTATGGAAATCAGGCATTTGCCCCGTACTGACGCCAATGAAATCCGTACCGACCTGTACCAGGATCTGAGGGACAATGCTTTGCCCTGGTTTACGGAGGGCAACGGCCTCAAGGTCCGTGCGAGCGAGGCACCGGAACACCGGGCAGGTTATGCCCTGTGTCTGATGCTTATGGCTAAAATGGCAATGTGGAACGAAGAGTGGGATCAGGCGCTGGTGCCTCTCATTGAACTGGAAAACCTATATGGCGATTTCACGGAGGAACGTTATCCTCTGGAAGAAACAATGTGGCGCTATAAGAACACCCCCGAGAGCATATTCGAGATCCAGCACGACTGGAGCGTGACGGATGTCCATTTTGCGGGAAGCGTTGCAGCCATTATGACTCCAAGTCACTCAAGGGACGAGGCAACGGGCAAATTCCTTTACGACGGTATTGAAATTCCATACCTCGGTGATGAACAGACTTCCTGGAGTGCTCTTACGTCCACAAATAATTACGGCTGCTTCAGGCCTGCCAACGGCTCTGCAAAACAGGAAAACACGGGTTATCAGAACACGATATTCGACCCTCTGCCGCTCACCTACGACGACGAATACAATATTACCGCGGGCCGCTGGTACACAAAGATTGATACGGCTGCCATAAGGGCAGGGGTAATTCGCGGCAAGAAAATCGACAGGCGGGTGTATTACGTCCTCGGATTGGGCGATTATGAAAGTTCTGCTACTTTCAATACAACCAGGAATTATGGTGTAGGCTGGGCCGGGCCGAAATTCTGGTGCCCCGGGATGAACCTCTCCAACGATTCAAACAATTATAAGGTATTCCGTTATGCAGATGCGCTGCTTATGATGGCGGAATGCTACTGCAATTCGGGCAATGCCGACGGAGCTATGGAGGCCCTCAATAAGGTGCGGGAACGTGCCGGGGTTGACCCGATTACGAACTTTACCGGTTACGAATCACTCACTGCAGTGTTGCGCTGCGAAAGGGCAAGGGAACTCGGAGGAG
>CACXHM010000181.1 GCA_902767465.1 uncultured Bacteroidia bacterium | reverse complement strand
TTCGCTGCGTTTCTTGATGGATGTTTTGACTTTCATATCGTTGTATTTTTATTTGTATCTGAAAGATATTCTTCCCTTGGTCAAATCATAAGGCGATATTTCAACTTTGACTCTGTCGCCAAGAAGGATGTGGATAAAGTTCATACGCATTTTCCCCGAAATGTTGCAGAGAAGCACGTGACCATTCTCAAGCTCGACCTTGAACATCGCGTTAGGAAGGGTCTCTATGACCTTGCCGTCCTGTTCTATTGCTACTTGTTTTGACATTGAATAATATTACGTTAAAATTTGATCTTGGGATCTTTCTCGATATAATCGAAGGTTGACAGCTGTTCAGCATGTCCGTGACGGACAACAACCGTCAGTTCGTAGTGAGCCGCGTTGCTGCGGTCCATAGTATGCACCGACCAGCCATTCCGGTCGAGATACACGCTGCGGCCGCCCGCATTCACCATCGGCTCAATACATATCGTCATGCCGTCCAGAAGTTTGGGGCCATGTCCCATGCGGCCGTAATTCGGCACGCCCGGAGCCTCGTGCATCTTTGTGCCGATGCCGTGGCCTTCAAGCTCACGGACTATCGACATTCCGGCAGACTCAACGTAAGATTGTACCGCGTATCCGATATCACCGACCCTGTTCCCGGCCACAGCGGCTTCGATGCCCTTATAGAGCGAAGCCTTGGTAACGTCCAGCAGGCGGCGGGTTTCCGCACTCACCTCCCCTACCGGGAAGGTGTATGCGGAGTCTCCGTTATAGCCTTTATAGAGCGTACCGATGTCAGCGGTGACGATGTCGCCTTCCTTGAGGACATAGTCGGACGGGAAACCGTGCACGACCACATCGTTCACACTGGCACAGATTGCTGCGGGGAAACCTTCGAAGCCAAGGAAGCTGGGGACAGCGCCGTTGTCGCGGATGAAAGTCTCGGCCACCTCGTTCAACCTTTTGGTTGTCACACCTGGGGCGACCACCTTACCGACTTCCGCCAGGGTCTTGCTGACAAGAATGGCATTCTCGCGCAGGATCGCTATCTCTTCCTCTGTCTTAGGTCTAACCATCAATCTTCGGATTATTCAAAGAACTACATGCCCGAACGTCCGGTAAGACGGCCTGTCTTCATGAGACCGTCGTAGTGACGCATGAGCAAATAACTTTCAATCTGCTGCAGCGTATCGAGCACGACACCGACAAGGATCAGCAGCGATGTGCCTCCGTAGAAGCTCGCGAACTGTTCGCCGACGCCGAAATTACGCGCAAATGCAGGCATGATTGATATGATTGCCAGGAAGATCGAACCGGGGAGGGTAACCTTGCTCATGATGGAGTCGAGATATTCCACGGTTTTCTTGCCGGGCTTCACGCCGGGTATGAATCCACCATTGCGCTTCATGTCTTCTGCCATCATTGTGGGGTTCACGGTGACGGCGGTGTAGAAGTACGTGAAGATTATGATGAGGATCGCAAAGATGAAGTTGTACCAGAATCCGGTGTAATTGCCAAGCGTTGCCGCAAGTCCGCGGGTTGCATCCCATCTCGAGAAGATGAGAGGGAAGAGCATGAGGGCCTGTGCAAAGATTATAGGCATAACGCCGGCAGCATTGATCTTGAGAGGAATGTACTGGCGCACTCCGCCATACTGGCGGTTGCCGATAACGCGTTTTGCATACTGCACGGGAACGCGGCGGACTGCCTGTACCAGTGCAATAGCGGCTATGATGACAAAGAACCAGATAACGAATTCGACGATGAGCAGAAGCAGGCCACCGTTGGTGGTGGTAAACTTCTCACCGCACTCGGCAGCGATTGCAAAAGGCAAACGTGCTACGATACCGATCATAATGATGAGCGAAATACCGTTGCCGATACCGCGGTCGGTAATACGCTCACCGAGCCACATCACGAACATCGAACCAGCCATCAGGATGAGGGTGGATACGAGGTTGTAGGCGAAGTTGCTCCAGCCGAGCTGACGAACGGCTACGAACGCCTGTCCGGGGATCTGGTTGTGGAGTGCAGCCATATAGGCAGGCCCCTGGATGCAGATGATCAGGATGGTAAGATACCTGGTGAGCTGATTCATCTTTTTGCGCCCGCTTTCGCCCTCCATCTGGAGTTTACGGAAGTAGGGCACAAAGACACCGAGAAGCTGCACCACGATGGATGCCGAGATGTACGGCATAACACCGAGGGCAAAGATCGAAGCATTGCCGAATGCGCCGCCGCTGAACATGTTCAACAGGCCGACAAGGCCTTCGGAAGCAGTATTCTGCAGTTTAGCGAGCATGGTTGCATCAATGCCGGGGAGCACCACGAAGCACCCCAGACGATACACGAGGATAAGACCCAGCGTGTAGAGGAGGCGCTTGCGGAGCTCTTCGATCTTGAAGATGTTCTGGATTGTCTGGATAAACTTTTTCATCGTTTATTCATTTACGACTGCCTTTCCGCCGGCAGCTTCGATTTTGGCGATTGCACTCTTGCTGAAAGCATCGGCCTTGATGGTAAGGGCTGCGGTGATTTCACCATTGCCGAGAACCTTTACGAGGTCTGTCTTTCCGGCAAGTCCGGCAGCTTTGAGATCATCTACGCTGACCTCTTTAAGCTTTGCAGCTTCGGCGACTGCCTGTACTTTCGCTACGTTGACGGGAGTATATTCAACACGGGTAGGATTGGTGAATCCGAATTTGGGGAGACGCCTCTGAATAGGCATCTGACCACCTTCGAAACCGATCTTGTGCTCGTAACCGGCACGTGCCTGTGCGCCCTTGGTACCACGGGTGGCGGTACCGCCTTTGCCGGAGCCCTGGCCACGGCCCAACCTCTTCTTCGCGTTCTTTACGGAACCCTTAGCGGGGGTAAGATTTTCAAGTTTCATCTCCTGGTCCTCCTTAGTCTATAACTTCATACTTAACGAGATGTGCAATCTTTGCAAGCTGGCCGCGGGTGATGGGGTTGTCTTCAACCTCAACGGTGTGGCCAATGCGGCGGATGCCAAGGCTGCGAAGATTCTCCTTCTGACGCTTGGTCTCGCCGTTTGTGCTGATTGTCTGGGTAATTTTAAGCTTTGCCATGGTTCGTTCCTCCTATCCGTTGAAAACTTTACTCATGGGTATACCGCGCAGCCCTGCCACGGTGTAGGCGTCCCTCATTTCGGTAAGGGCGCTCACAGTCGCTTTCACGAGGTTGTGGGGGTTGGACGATCCCTTGCTCTTTGCAAGAACGTTCTGGATGCCGGCGCTTTCGAAGACGGCACGCATAGCACCACCGGCCTTTACACCGGTACCGGGCGCTGCGGGCTTCATGAACACCTTTGCACCACCGAAAGATGCCTCCTGCTCATGAGGGATGGTGGTATTGATGACCGGAACCTTCACAAGGTTCTTCTTTGCATCTTCCACGCCCTTAGCGATGGCAGCGGTAACTTCGTTTGCCTTGCCGAGACCATAGCCTACGACGCCATTTTCGTCACCCACGACGACGATGGCGGCAAAGCGGAAGTGACGGCCACCCTTGGTAACCTTGGTCACCCTCTGGATGGCTACGAGCCTGTCCTTAAGTTCGAGGTCAGACGTCTTGACTCTCTTTACATTTGTATTTGCCATAGTCCCTGATATTAGAATATGAGACCGCCTTCACGAGCGGCATCTGCCAAACTTTTAACACGTCCGTGGAAGAGATATCCTCCGCGGTCGAAACATACGGTGGTGATACCGGCTGCGAGGGCACGCTCTGCGACGGCTTTGCCGACGATAGCTGCTGTCTCGATACCGGACTTGCCTTTGCATTCCGCTGCAAGAGCCTTGTCGTTGGACGCAGCTGCTGCGAGTGTCTTGCCGGCTTCGTCGTCGATCACCTGGGCATAGATCTGCTTGTTGCTTCTGAAGACTACGAGACGGGGCCTTTCGGGAGTTCCGTTCACGTGTTTGCGGATACGGAAGTGTATCCTTTTCCTTCTTGCTATTCTACTGAGTGCCATAATTCTGTCCTCCTTTATTTAGCGGCAGCAGTCTTGCCGGCCTTGCGACGAAGTTGTTCACCAACGAACTTGATACCCTTGCCCTTGTAAGGTTCAGGCTTGCGGAACGAGCGGATCTTGGCAGCTACCTGGCCCACCAGCTGCTTGTCGCAGCTCTTGAGCACGAGCTTTGGAGTTTCGCCCTTGCGGATTTCGGGAACCTCTGCCTTGATTTCGGAAGGAAGCATCATCTGAATCTCGTGCGAATATCCGAGCGAGAAAATGAGAAGCTGTCCCTGGACGGCAACGCGGTAACCGACACCGACGAGTTCCTGCTTGATTGTGAATCCCTCGCTCACGCCAACTACCATGTTATGCACCAGGGCACGGTAGAGTCCGTGCATGCTGCGATGACGCGGCTGGTCGGTGGGGCGGGTGAATTTGATTTCGTTGTCCTCAATGGTGACGGTGATATCAGGATCAACCTTCTGGCACAGTTCACCGAGAGGTCCTTTAACCTTCACAACGTTGCCGTCGAGGAGCTGTGCGCTCACTCCGGCCGGAAGGTTTACAGGTAATTTACCAAGTCGTGACATTGTTTTTTATACTTTTATTAATATACGTAGCAAATTACTTCGCCGCCAACTCCCATTTCCTTGGCTTCCTTGTCGGTGACAAGTCCCTTGGAAGTGGAGATGATTGCGATGCCAAGACCGTTCAGCACGAGCGGCATGTCCTCCACGCCGGTGTACTGCCTGAGGCCGGGGGAGGAGATGCGCTCGATCTTCTTGATAGCGGGCATCTTGGTCTCAGGATGATACTTGAGAGCGATCTTGATTGTGTTGTAGGGAGTTCCTTCAACTACCTTGTAGCTGAGGATGTATCCTTTCTCGCACAGGATTTTGGTGAGGCCTTCCTTCATCTTGGAAGAAGGAATTTCCACAACCTTCTTGCCTGCCAGATAGGCATTGCGGATCCTGGTGAGGAAATCTGCGATGGGATCAGTCATATCGTTGTTCTTTTAATATTCTACCAACTTGCCTTCTTGACACCGGGAATGAGACCGTTGCTGGCCATCTCGCGGAACTGGATACGGCTGAGGCCGAATGCCCTCATATATCCCTTGGGACGTCCTGTAAGACTGCAGCGGTTGTGAAGACGTACGGAGGAGGAGTTTTTGGGGAGTTTGTCGAGTGCAGCCCAGTCTCCGGCCTCTTTGAGAGCCTTCCTTTTTTCGGCGTATTTGGCAACCAGTTTCGCGCGCTTAACCTCGCGGGCTTTCATTGATTCTTTTGCCATGGGTCTTAATTGTTTTGTTT
>CACXHM010000180.1 GCA_902767465.1 uncultured Bacteroidia bacterium | reverse complement strand
ATTCCTACCAGTTCCATGTAAGCGGCATCAAGCACGGGATTGTGCAGCTGCCTGGTGGAATACAGCTGGTCGTCTATTACAGCCCGCAACTTGAGCACCCTCCAGCGCCAGCCGCTACGCACGGACGGAAGCATCTGCCGCTCCATCTTTTCCGCCAGCGCAAGGTTTGCAGCGCAGACCGCCCTGCGCCTGTCAAGTTCCCCAGCCGGCCCCTTGACAATATAGTTCTTTACGAAATAATCGTTCTCCGTACCTTCAACGTAGGTTTCATGCGTATCTTCAAGTACATGGACGAAATCTACGAAATCATCCACGTCGCAACCGGGGAACTCATAACGGGCGTATTCACGAAGCAGGTCATCCGCATGCATGGACGGATTCTTGTAGAGGCCGTTCACCACGAATTTGTTAAGGTCCTCGAAAAGGCCTTCAGAATATAGCTGGCACCCGCTCGAAATGCCCTCTGCCTGACGGAACAGCCGTTCAAAGCGCTGCGGAGTCGCGATGGCACCGAAACTGCCCCAAGGATAACGTCCCCACATGCTTATTTCCGGGAAAGTAATCAGCTTAACCCCCTCAGGGAGAGGATGTTTCAACGGATACTCCGGGAACTCCCCATGCGAATCCGTTACGATGTAATCGACCCAGTCCTGATTCCGGAGGAACTCGTAGAAAAGATCCCAGTCGTCATCATCGAAGCACCAGGTGGACACAAGTTTGAGGCACCCGGGGAAGGCTTCGTCGAACAAATGACGGTAGCGCTCTATCAGTTTCACATATCCCCTGCCGCCCCACGGACTGCACAGCGGACATCCGCATCCGCCCTCATCGTAGGGCCAGAATTCAATGCCGGAAACGGGAAGCCCTGACAACTGGCCGATGTGGCCTTTCTTGACATTGAGCAGATACTCCAACGCGCCAGGGATCTCCGGACAGACGCACCATTCGTTGCCGCCTCGCCTCCAGTCAGTATTGAGGGTGGCACGGTATTCCGAAGGCATATCGGAAGGCGCCACATTCCCGCCGCCTGATACGGTAAGATCCATATCCAGTTCCCTCACCCTGGCTGCAAGAGCTTTAGAGACCGCCGCAAATTCTTCCTTGTCCGACTCCGCTGCATGCACCGCGTCAACTGCAGGGTAATTGAGGATGGTATGTACTGCGTTCATGCCCCAAAGTGCCATGTCGTCAATGTATCGGAGCATCTTGTCTGCGGGAGCCCGATGATACCAGTTATCGAAATGGCGTCCGAAATAAACCTGGCGGAACGGCTTTGCCGGAGCAAAATGCAGGACAGTATCCGGAATGCAGAATGTTTTTTCTCCATAGGAGATGGCACGAAGCAGTTCGCCTGCTCCGGCAACGACCGCGCGGAAACGCGCCCCGCGGATGACAGCCTTTCCTTTCTTCACAAGAATCTCCGCACTTTCCCCTTCCAGCGATGGATCGATGCAGAATCTGACTTTCAGTGTAGCGGCAAGGGAGGAAACTGGGGTACGTTCCTTTATTCTGGAAGAGAAAATGTCGGCCACGAAAGACTGTGAAGCCGGCAGTGCATCCACATTGCATTTCACGGCGGAAAACTCCCTGCAGGAAGGGCCGGCATCATTATGGCGGCAGGACACTCCGGCAAAGGACATGAGGACAACGAGAGCTATGACGGTCTTTTTCATGGCAGAGTTCATTTCTGTTTTTGTTGAAGGTCGCGAAGCAGCAGCATCCATCGAACTGACGGACGGTTGCCGGGATATACAAGATATGAATCCCCCGGATGATCAGCAGAAGCCCGTCCGTCGAGCAGGACCTCGGCTGGCCAGGAATTATACCAAAGGGCTCCGTCAGGAAGGTCCTTTGTCAGATTGAGTACCCCGCCGTCAAAGCCGCAGGACCGCATGAAGGCGATCCATGCGTCACGTACATCAGTAAAGCTGCGCTCCGTTCCGTCGGAACGATGCAGGACGGATGTCATGTTCCGGAAAGCGTCCGTAATGGAAGTATCACCATCGGCATCGAAAACCGGGATGTCCCGCACCCCGATGGAAGCGAGCCTCTCCATCAACGGCCTCATGTATGCAAAATGCTTTTCGGACCAAGGCTCGGTATATTCCGTCTTCCACTCCTCAAGGTGATAATACCTGGCTACCGACCAGGGGTTGGGTACTATAAAAGGCACTCCCTTCCACTCCGACGGCTCAGGGAGCGTGCGGGAATCAAGTTTGAGCGTAATCTTCAGTTTAGCAACGACTGACGCACCGCTGCGGACCACCAGGCTTCCTTCGTACAGACCCGCCGGGATTCCCCTCGGAACAGAGAGTGCCACCCAGTAAGGCTGGCAGTTCATAGGCTGAAGGTCGAGACTCTGCGGAAAAGTGTCTATCACGTCGGGGCCCGGATTGAAACGAACGAAACCGGTCTCCGCAGCCGAAGCGGGGATGACTGCCGGACCCCGAAGGTCGGACAGAGTAAAAGTAAGGTCAGAAACCGGTCTGGCGCTCCAAACTATGGCCTGGGCCATAACCGTCTCCCCTTTCCAGGCATCAAGCCTTATCGAGCGCAAGACCCTGACTGCGGGCACTTTCGTTTTGGCGTACGTTGCACCGGCACTCCCCCATGACGCCTGAACACCCGACACCTTGCCCCATTCCGCCGGATCCGGCTTTGAGGGCTGCGGGAGTTCAAAATAATTCAGCAGCGGATACTTCTTTTGCGAAGTGAGAGCCCCGTTCTGGGTGCGGTTCTGCGCACCAAGAGACAGAAGGGAGACAAAAAGCAGGATGATAATGCAAAGTCGTTTCATTTGCCAAGCAGGATTTTTTGCACGGCCTCAATAGATGCCGGCACATAAGAACGGTTTTCAATGTTGTAGCGGTCTTTCACCTTGAGCGTCGCACGGAAAGGCTCAAGGGCGGCGTCCAGTCTGTCGATATCGGCCGGGGAAGCCGTCTCCCGGAAGATACGCATCTTCTCGAAATCCTGTATTCCCTCCACCAGCTTTTCAAAGCGGATGGAAGTGCGGTTGCCGGGATAAATCATGAACAGTTCACCAGACCAATAGTTGGTCCAGCGGGCATCCAGCAGAGGATTTCCCATCCAATGGAACACTGCCCAGCAAAGAAAGCCGTCGGCATCACGGACCGCCATATTATACGGGATGTAGGTACATTCCACAGGATCGGAAAAAACATATCGGTTAGGGCGTATTTCCGGACAGCAGATGTAGTAGGTACTCTTCTTCCCTTCCGCCCGGCGCTCCCCGGTACGGCCTTCCGGAAAATCCTTGTATGAAGCCAGCGAATAATCATATACGGCATCGTCAATCTCCGGCATATAATCGAATCCGGCCTGGGAGATCCGCAAGTCCGGCTCCGCCGTATGGATGATGCGGATGATGTTCTTCATATCTTCCAGGGGCCTTTCATCAAAAGCGATCGCAGCCTTTTCAAACCAGCCCTTCTTCCGAAGGTGCTCCGCAAAGTCTTTGACAAATACGGACAGCACTTCTCCGCAATCCTTGTTTTCGGGACGCAGGATCATATTCCTGTAGCTACCTGCAGCTACGTCAAAATAACGGTACTGATAGCTCCACGGTGCAAGGGTGTAACAGCTGATCTGAGCGTCTATGCCGCAATCCATCGCGAACTGCACATATTCATCGAACACCTTATAGTCGAATTCCCATTTGCCGCCGACATGTTTTATCCACTCTATCAGTGAAAGGAAATTGCCGGCGGACCCGTCGTTCACTCCCCACGGGCCATGTAGGATGGGTGCCGTTACCGCTTTCTGTCCCGCGCCTGCAAGGCGCCTCAGGTATGGACCTGCAATATCGTAGAATTCCTTGCTGAACACCTGCACGCCATAATCACGTGCAATGCTGAAAACATTCTGCCAAAGGTCGAGATGGAAACTCCACTGGGATGGATCCGGCAGCACGCGGCGG
This sequence comes from uncultured Bacteroidia bacterium, assembly GCA_902767465.1. GTDB lineage: Bacteria > Bacteroidota > Bacteroidia > Bacteroidales > UBA932 > Cryptobacteroides. Next base: position 461 of record CACXHM010000180.1, on the reverse strand, counting down.
TTGGAGCGGACCTCAATGTTTAATTTTTCGAGTTCCCGGGAGCCGGAGAAGATGCGCAGAGTCCCTTTATAGCTTCCGACATAATCATTTGCAGGTATAGGTATCGTGAGCCATATTGCACGGGAAGACATTGCCGGCATGTCATCTGCTTCCATATAAGGATCGATGCAGTCTGCAACCATGGTGGAATCGTACTGGTCCGCAGATTCATTCATATAGCCATGATAGCAGCCGTCCGTAATCACAGACAGTTTTTCAGTCTTGGTATATCTGACGAATCCGGCTTCGACGCTCGATGCCGGAATTACCGCGGACCGGCCGGAAAGGTCGCTGAGGACATAGCGCACGTCCCTTGCACCGTCTTTTGTCCAAATCACCGCCTGCGCGAACACGCGCTCCCCGCGCCAGCCTTCAAGGACGATGCTTTTCGACCTTTTCCCTGAATATGGCAGGATACGGCT
>CACXHM010000179.1 GCA_902767465.1 uncultured Bacteroidia bacterium | reverse complement strand
GGAGGCACCACCGACTATGCCGTGGAGATTTACTACGCCGCTGTCAAGGGCGAGGAATTCGTGTGCCCCATCGCCGCAGGTACCTATATGGACATGATGTACATGCCGGATGCCCTCAACGCGGCGGTAAACATCATGGAGGCAGATCCCCGCTATCTTATCCATCGCAACTCGTTCAATATTGCGTCCATGAGTTTCGACCCCGAAGAGGTTTACAGGGCTATCAAGAAGCATTATCCCGATTTCAAGATGCGCTACGAGGTTGATCCTGTCCGTCAGGCCATCGCCGACTCGTGGCCCAACAAAATGGACGACACCTGCGCCCGCAAGGAATGGGGCTGGACTCCGCGGTACAATCTAGAAAGCATGACCACGGACATGATAGTTAACCTTAAAAAGAAACTCGGAGCTTAAGCCCCGAGTTTCTTTATATCGCTTGCCGTAAGGCTATCCGAGGAATCCCAGCAGGATACCGGCCGCGACTGCGGAACCGATGACGCCGGCGACGTTCGGTGCCATGGCGTGCATGAGCAGGTGATTCGAGGGATCGCATTCGAGACCAACAATCTCGCTTACGCGTGCGCTGTCCGGTACGGCAGAAACGCCTGCGTTACCAATAAGCGGATTTACTTTGTGGCCTTCTTTGCAGAAGAGGTTCATTATCTTCACGAAGCACACACCGCAGAAGGTGGCGATTATGAAGGACAGGAGTCCGAGTCCGAAGATCTTGATGGAACGGGCGTTCAGGAAAACGTCTGCCTGGGTGGATGCGCCTACGGTGAGTCCGATAAGGGTGGTGACAACATCGATGAGCGGTCCGCGTGCGGTCTCTGCAAGACGGCGGGTGACTCCCGATTCTTTAAGCAGGTTGCCGAAGAACAGCATTCCAAGCAGCGGAAGTCCCGAGGGAACTATGAAAGCGGTGCAGATGAATCCCACGATAGGGAATATGATCTTTTCTTTTTGGCTGACGGTACGAGGCTTCGCCATGCGGATCAGGCGCTCCTTTTTGGTTGTGAGAAGCAGCATGATTGGCTTCTGAATCACAGGGACAAGAGCCATGTAGGAATATGCCGACACGGCGATGGCTCCCATGAGTTCCGGGGCGAGTTTTCCGCTGAGGAAGATGGCTGTTGGGCCGTCTGCGCCTCCGATGATACCGATTGCACCGGCCTCGTTAGGCGTGAATCCTATCAGCAGGGCCAGCAGGTAGGCTCCGAAGATGCCCATCTGCGCGGCTGCGCCGATAAGCACCAGCCTGGGCTGTGAAATAAGGGCGCTGAAATCGGTCATTGCTCCAATGCCGAGGAAGATCAACGGCGGGTACCAACCTTGTTTTACTCCTTGATACAGAATGTTCAGCACGGATCCTTCTTCGTAGACACCGATGCGCAGGCCTTCGCCTGTGGCAGGGTCGAAGAAAAGGGGAATGTTGCCTATTATCAAACCGAAGCCGATAGGCACGAGGAGCAGCGGCTCCCAATGCTTCTTGATGCCAAGGTAGATGAATCCGAGGCCTATGAGAATCATTATCAGGTGCTGCCATGTACAGTTGGCAAAACCTGTGAAGCTCCAGAATTGCTGGAGACTGTCGATGATAGTGCTGCCCATCCTTATGCGATGCTGGCTATATCGGCTCCTTCAAGGACGGAATCTGTCTTCTTGACATAGATTGCCGTGACGGTTCCGTCACATTCGGCAAGGATGTCATTCTCCATCTTCATGGCCTCGATGACGGCGATCTTTTCTCCGCGTTTCACGGCCTGACCTTCCTTTACGCAGACGTCGATGATAACTCCCGGGAGGGGGGAGACGATCTTCTTGCCGGCACCGGCTGCCGCGCTTGCGGATGCGGTTGTTGTCCCTGAAACCGTCTCACTTCGTTCGACCCCACCGTTCGCTGCGCTCGCGGTTCCCCCTTTTAGCGTGCCGAGGGTGGCAGCGGTTGCAGGGGCAACCCCGCCTCCGCTTACAGCCCCGGCAACGGGTTCTGCAAGTTCTACATTATAATCTGTGCCGTTAACGGTGACGGCTGCATTGCTTCCTTCGATTGAATTGACGGTAACATCGTACTGCTTACCGTTGATCTTGAATTTATACTGACTCATTTCTTGGGTGTTTTTCTAAAGTTGTTGACAGGCGTTCCCCATGCGCTGTTGCGGGGGACCATGGTGATTATGCCGGGTTCCGTATCATGGACGGAACTGCCGAGGTGCAGGTGAATGGCCAGTCCGATTGCGGCGTAGGTTGCCGTTCCCAATTCGGCCTCAAGAGCCATGGCGATGGCTGCGGCGGTCTCCGGATCGGGACACTTTCCGGCTTTTCCCGGCTTTGTCTGCTTCTTCGCTTTCGGCTGAGAAAGATTCCCGATAAAACTGTACACGAAATACAGTATCACCAGGGCCGTGAAAACCGTGAAGACTGCGATCAGGCTCAGGATGAAGCCGTGGGGGTCGGTCACGGCCATCTTCTGCGCACCTGCTGTCATGTCCAGTAATGTGTACATAGCTTACAGGGGCAGATTGTCGTGTTTCTTTGCATGCAGGCTCTGCTGCTTGCCCTGAAGGCTGTCAAGAGCACGTATCACGCGGAAACGCGTATTGCGTGGCTCGATGACATCCTCGATATACCCCTTCTGGGCGGCCTGGTAAGGGTTGTTGAACAGCTCTTCATACTCCGCCTTCTTGGCAGCCCGGACTTCGTCCTGTTTTGCGGGGTCGGTTTCAGCTTTTATCTCCTTGCCGTATAGCACTCCAACCGCTCCGTCTGCACCCATTACTGCAATCTGGGCAGTAGGCCATGCGTAATTGATGTCGCCGCGAAGCTGCTTGCAGCTCATGACTATGTGCGCGCCTCCATAAGCCTTGCGCAGCGTTACAGTAACTTTTGGAACTGTGGCTTCGCCATAGGCATAGAGCAGTTTTGCTCCGTTTGTGATGACGGCTCCGTATTCCTGCTGGGTGCCTGGAAGGAATCCGGGCACATCCACAAGTGTTACAAGTGGAATGTTGAAGGCATCGCAGAAGCGCACGAAACGGGCCGCTTTGCGAGAAGCGTTGATATCCAGTACGCCGGCAAGCACTTTCGGCTGGTTGGCAACGATTCCTACGCTGCGTCCTCCGAAATGAGCAAAGCCGACGATGATGTTCTTTGCGAAATCCTTGTGGATCTCAAAGAAATTGCCATCGTCCACAAGCTCACGGATAACATCATACATGTCGTACGCCTTGTTCGGATTGTCGGGGATGATTTCATTCAAAACATCGGAAACCCTGTTTATGGGATCAGATGTAGGCTGCTCCGGCGCAGTTTCCATGTTGTTCTGCGGAATGAAGGAAAGCAGCTTTTTAATGGTGTCGATGCCGTCCTGTTCACTATCGGCTGCAAAATCGGCTACACCGCTCTTGCTTGCATGCACGCTTGCTCCGCCAAGGCCTTCCTGGTCGATAACCTCCCCGGTGACGCTTTTTACAACTGCAGGACCGGTGAGGAACATATAGGAAGTGTTCTTGACCATGAGGGTGAAGTCGGTAAGCGCCGGGGAATAGACCGCACCGCCTGCGCAGGGACCGAATATTCCGGAGATCTGGGGAACAACCCCGCTGGCGAGGATGTTGCGCTCGAAGATCTCGCCGTATCCTGCAAGGGCATCTATGCCTTCCTGGATGCGGGCTCCGCCGGAATCATTGAGGCCGATTACGGGAGCACCGCAACTCATGGCCATATCCATCACCTTGCAGATCTTTTCACTCATGGTTTTGCTGAGCGACCCTCCGCTGACGGTGAAATCCTGGGCATATACAAACACCGTGCGTCCGCCAATGGTTCCACGTCCGGAGACGACACCGTCGCCGTCGGGATGAGAGGCATCCATTCCGAAATTGGTGCAGCGGTGCTGCAGGAACATGTCGAATTCTTCGAAACTGCCCTCGTCAAGAAGCAGGGAAAGACGTTCCCTGGCTGTGAGCTTGCCTTTTTCGTGCTGGGCTGCGATGCGTTTCTCGCCCCCGCCCAATCTGGCTTTCGCCCGGCGCTCTACAAGAGCCTTGATTTTATCTTGTTGGATACTCATAGTTCAAATCTTTAGCTTGCAAATATAAGCATAAATATTTACTTTTGTGAGATACAAACCAATGGCTACACTAAAGAAGATAGTAATTAAGGACTTCCGCAATATTGAGTTGCAGGAATTGGAATTCTGTCCCAACATCAATTGCATTACGGGTGGAAACGGGGAGGGAAAAACCAATTTGCTGGATGCCATCTGGTATCTTTCCATGGCCAAAAGTGCCTTTGCATCTTCCGACAGGTTCAATTACAGGCATGGCTGCCGTTCTTTCGCCCTTTCCGGTCTTTATTCAATGTTTTCGGGGCCGGATGTGCGAATCAGCGTCCAGGTTGATGAGGGCGGAAAAAAAATCCGCAGGGATGACAAAGCCTACCCGCGCCTGTCCGAACACATCGGTCTTCTGCCGGTGGTAATGGTATCTCCCGCCGATGTTGCAATGGTGAGCGAGAGCGGAGAGGAACGCCGCAGGTTCGCCAATGCGGTGCTTTCGCAGATCAGCGCGGAATATCTTTGCGCTGTGCAGGATTACAGCCGGCTTCTTGCGCAAAGAAATGCCATGTTGAAAGCGGGTACGCCCGATCCGGCGCTTTTGGATATCATCGAGGCCAGAATGGAAGACAAGGCCAGGCCTGTATTCGAGATGCGCAGCAGTTTCGCCTCCGGCCTTTCACCCCTTGTGCAGGAGTTTTATGCACGCATTTCCGGCGGAAAGGAAAAGGTGGATATTAAATATTCTTCTGACATGCAAAAGGGTAGCCTCTCTGAAATGCTGCGCGCCCGGAG
>CACXHM010000178.1 GCA_902767465.1 uncultured Bacteroidia bacterium | reverse complement strand
ATCCACCAACATCAGTTACGAAAAGAGCAAATACACCTACGGCGGTTTCTACGAGCAGGACGGAAACGACAAGTCGGTGTTGGAGGGCCACAGCGCATTCTGGAACGCAAACCAGAACATCTCTCCTGCATATGTTCCTTTCAATCCGGACGGATCAATCAACGTACAGCCCGGATTCATGGCTCTCAACACTTCGCAGCTCGGCACCGGCCGCATCCCCACATGGATGGACGACCGCAACCGCCATCAGCGCACCCGCGGGGTGATTGTGCTCACCCAGCGCTTCACCTTCGACATTGTAAAAGGCCTGCAGCTCATAGCCGACTACACCTACCGTCGCCGCGACAACTTCTACAGCTACCGCTCCCTTCCCGTGTCGAACGCCTACGACAATGTCAACAAGAAATTCTATGCATATCCCGGATACACCAGCGGGGCGATTTATGATTTCTACAAGGAAAGCCGGGCCTTCAACGACGGCAGCGTCGCAAATGCCTACATGCAGTACAAGGGCAGTTTCGGGAAACACAACCTTGGAGGAACGGCAGGCGTGAATTTCGACGATTACCGCCAGTCAACCCTGAGCGTGAAGCAGAAGGGGTCACTGAGTGAATCGCTTGCCTATATCAACATGGCAAACGGAGAAATCGAAGAACTCAGAGAAAGCAACACCTCTTATCGTACCCTCGGAGTCTTCGGCCGTGTCAACTACGACTATGCTGGAAAGTACCTGCTGGAGGTTTCCGCACGTTACGACGGCTCTTCCCGCTTCCCGGCAAAAGACCGCTGGGGCTTCTTCCCCTCTGTTTCCGCCGGATGGCGCATCAGCGAAGAACCTTTCTGGGAGCCTCTCGAATCGTGGTGGAACAAAGCCAAGGTGCGCCTTTCCTACGGTTCGCTTGGAAACCAGCAGGTGGACAACTATTATTACTACACCAGTGTTACGACAGGCAATATGAGCGGCGTCACATTTGACGGAAAAGAGAAAGCCGGCTACGCAGGAATATCTTCTCCCAAATCTGATTCCCTCACCTGGGAGACGGTGGTATCCTACAACCTGGGATTTGATTTCGGTTTCCTTCGCGACAGGCTCAACATTTCCGCCGATGCATACATCCGGGACACCAAGGATATGCTCACCACATCCATCACCCTGCCCAGCGTTTACGGAGCAACATCTCCCAAGGAAAATGCAGCTGACATGCGCACGAAGGGATACGAACTTTCCGCAAGCTGGCGCGATTCTTTCACCCTGCTGGGGCACAAGATGAGCTACGGACTCACCGCATCGTTCGGTGACTACAAAACCGTAATTACCCGATACAACAATCCCACCAAGTTGCTCACCGACCACTATGTCGGCAAGACCCTTGGCGAAATATGGGGCTATCACATCGAGGGGCTGTTCGCATCGGACGAAGATGCTGCAGTTTATGCCGCAAACATCGACGACACTTCCATCAACAACACAATTGCAAATTGTGTCGCCCCTCACAACAAACTGATGGCGGGAGACGTGATTTTTGCCGACCTCAACGGGGACGGTGTTATATCTTCCGGAAGCAACACCGTCGATGACCCGGGCGACCGCTATATCATGGGCAATACCCTGCCGCGTTACCTGTATTCATTGAGGGGAGATTTCCAATGGAACGGATTTGATTTCAACATCTTCTTCCAGGGGGTCGGCCACTGCGACTGGTATCCTCCCACCAACTGCGACTATTTCTGGCAGACTTACCGAAACGGGCGGCCTTCTTTCATCTCAAAGAAGTTCGAAAGCATGTGCTGGAGCGAGGACAATCCCGACGCGTATTTCCCTCGCAGACGCCTCAATTACGCAGCAAACTCACTCAAAAGCTCAAATGCCAACGACAGATATCTCCAGAACGCAGCATACCTGCGTCTTAAGAATCTGACATTCGGGTACACGATTCCGCTAAAGGGCAAGGCCATCCAGAAGTGCCGCGTTTACTTCTCAGGAGAGAACCTCGCCTACTGGTCTCCTCTCAAGAAGCATTGTGTCACCATCGACCCAGAAGTCGCCACGACAGGTGCTTTCAATGATACCATGTATCCATTCTCCAGGACTTTCTCCCTTGGTGTGGACATAACCTTCTAAAGTATCTGTACCATGAAAAAGATAATTTACATCATATTATTGGCAACAGTTTTCACCGCCTGTACGGATTTTCTCACCAAAGTTCCCGAAACCGACCTGTCGCCGGAATCATACTTCCGCACCGAACCGGAACTCGAACTCTGGACCAACCGTTACTACGGACTTCTCACCGATGAAGACGATGCCGCCGCCGTTTACGACGACTGCAATTACTCTACGACCAACAGTTCCCTGCAGAAGGGCACCCGCACGTCATCCTCCGCAACATGGAGTTGGGGCAACCTGAGGTATATAAATCTCCTGTTTGAAAATTCTCATAAATGCATCGAGAAGCCCGTACGCGTAAAATACGAAGGCGTCGCGCATTTCTTCCGTGCACTTTTCTACTACGAAAGGGTTCGTCAGCTGGGAGATGTCCCCTACTACGATTATGTGATTTCTTCCGATGATGCCGCATCGCTGAACAAGCCTCGCGACAGCCGGGGATATGTGATGATGAAAGTGCTTGCCGACCTTGACTCGGCTGCAGTGAAACTTCCTGCGGCATGGTCGAGCCAGCCTATCTACCATGTGTCTTCATATGCCGCGCTGGCGCTCAAATCAAGGGCAGCCCTGTTCGAAGGCACCTTCCGCAAGTACCATAACATCCCGGATGAAACCGTGGATGGCACCGTGCTTTCGGCCGAATGGTTCCTCAATCAGGCGGCAGATGCAGCAAAGAAGGTTATGGACAGCCACAAATACTCACTCTACAGGAAAAGCGACAAGAATCTTGATCCGTCAAATCCTACGCCATACAGAGAGTATTTCACCCTTGCAAGCGCAGAGACTTCCGAAACCATTCTTTCGAAACGTTATGAAAAAGATCTGAATGTAACCCACAGCGTACAGTTCAATTTCACTTCAACAAGGCAGAGTGCCACCCGCCGTTTCGTGAACCACTACCTCTATGCCGACGGCACGCCCATCCAGTCAAAACCCGGTTGGGAAACCATGAGCTACAAGGACATGTTCACCGGTCGTGATCCCCGCCTCGCGCAGACCATCCAGGCCCCGGGTTACAAAGCAGAAGGAGCGAGTTCCGCGCAGCCGCTCAACCTCAGCTATACGGTTAGCGGATACCGCGTGATCAAATATATCTGCTCAGACGCAAAGAACCAGGGATCGAGTTCCGAAACGGACTTCCCCTATCTGCGCTACGCAGAAGTTCTGCTCAACTATGCCGAGGCAAAGGCTGAACTTGGAGAACTTACTAACGAAGATGTTCAAGCGACTATCGACGTTATCCGCACCCGTGCAGGAATCGCCACTCTTGGTTCCGTTCCTACGACCGAAGATGCCCTCCTGAGAACCTATTATCCTAATGCCAGAGGCAGCCAGCTTGGAGCAATTCTGGAAATCAGGCGCGAGCGCACCGTCGAACTCTTTGCCGAAGGGCTGCGACTCTATGACCTGCTCCGTTGGAAAGAAGGCAAGTGGATAACTCCTGCCACCACATCCGGTTTCCAGGGCATTTATATTCCCGATCTGGGAGAACAGGACCTCGACGGCAACGGCACTCCCGATGCATACTTCTACAAGGGAGCAAGCAGGCCTTCCGGCATAAACTCCAGCATTCCTGCTTCGAACATCATCCGCATCGGAACCGACCTGACCCTGTCGAACGGCAATTCAGGATACCTCACTTATTTCGGAACCGAATCTTACATTTGGAATGAGGACAAGGATTATCTGTGGCCCATCCCGCTTGCACAGATCCAGGCCACCAAGGGGGCGCTGACCCAGAATCCCGGATACGAAGATATTCCCCGATAGATTATATTGTCATGAAAAAATCATTATACTTTGCATGTTTCGTGCTGGCACTTTCTGCCTGCGACAAATATGAGCCGGTCTACACCAACGTAGATGACGGCAAAAGCGTCGTGCTCGACCTGAAAGGAAGCATTGCCGGAAGCGTGGACGGAATCGACACATCCTGGAAGGATGATGCGCAGATTTCCGCATTCGTCGGATATTCTGTCGATGCTCACCAACTCAACGTAGCCTACGCAGTTTCTTCTATTGAAAACGGCGTTGCTTCTTTCGACACCAAAATCAAAAAGGTGGAGGAGCAGTCTTCATACGTAGCCCTGTATCCATACGCAAAAGGCTCCACATATGATGCCGTCCAGGACACAATCGGTTTCACGCTTCCTGCTACGCAAACATATACCGCAGACGGAGTGGCTGCAGGAGCGCTTCCAATGCTTGCAAAAAGCAGCAGCACAAGTCTGGAGTTCTCGCAGCTCTGCGGAATCTTCCGCCTTTCCCTTACAGGAGAAGCAAAGGTGAATTCCATTGAAGTAGAGGCTCTGAAGATTTCCGGCCCCTGCACAATCAACGCCACCACCGGACTCATCTCCATGAAGCCGAATGCTTCGGACAAAATCACCGTCAGTTTCCCGGAAACCGTCACCCTCGGAGAAAGCGCTACCGTTTTCAATGTGGTGGTTCCTCCGGGCAGCTACTCGGCGGTTTATTACACCGTTTATTCAGAGGACGGATCAAAACTGGCAGCTTATGATGAAGATGTTACCATAACCAAGGGCGCAGTCACGAATGCCCTCACCACCGTCTTCACTCCCGAAGAACCCGAAGAAGTGAATCCGGACCTCACTGCTTCCGGATACGCCAACTGCTACCTGGTGACCGCTCCGGGTGATTACAGCTTCAAGACCGTGATCCCAGATGGATCAGGCACTGTCGTAACTGGCGCGAAAGCCGATTGGGTATGGGCGACTTCCGGTGTCTGGAACAGCCAGGAGGAGGCTTCTGTCAATAATCTGGTAAAGGACATTGCTTATAATTCCGAAGAAGGCACCATCAGCTTCACTGTTCCCGAAAAATATACTTACGGGAACGTTCTGATTGCACTTCTCGACAGCGAAGGACTTATCCAGTATGGATGGCACATCTGGCTCACTTCGACGGTCAAGACCGTCAATGTGGCAGGCGTGGAAGTAATGGACCGCAACCTTGGCGCAGGCGGAGTGCTTGACGTAACCTCGACTGACGAAGCGTTCATCAACAATACTCCAGGACTTACCTACCAGTGGGGACGCAAAGACGCATTCCCCGGTCCGAGGGGATACCTGACATCGGCTGAATCGGTAGTTTTCACTCCGGGTTCTACCACTTTCTTCGTCACCAACAGCGGCATTAAAAATGTCACCGCCTATCCGGGTGAAGGAGCAGAGAATCCATGGACATTTGCAAATTACACCCACAACGAGGAATTGTCCGCCACCATCGAAGCAGGTCAGAATCCTTGTACCAACATCAACAACAGCCCCAGCGGAGGCGGAACTACGCATCCCGGGTTTGGTCAGCAGCAATGGTCTGCCGGT
>CACXHM010000177.1 GCA_902767465.1 uncultured Bacteroidia bacterium | reverse complement strand
TAGGCATTAACGGCCTCGGTCGAATATTTGTCGTGAATCTGGCCGAGAGCTGCAGAAATGTCCTTCGCCTTTTTCCCATTGTCCAGCTGTCCGGCTTTTGTGAGTGCGGCCAGGGCATTTCCAAGAGGATCTTCAACGGCAGGCTTGGTTGTGACGATGATTGCAAGCTGTCCATTGTTGAAATAATAGTCGGCAGTTTCATAATGCACCACGTTCATGGGCTGGCCCTGAACCTGGACCGTACTTGCAGGGGCCACAGTCTTGACACCTGTCATAAGGAGTCCGAGCTCAGCTTCGGATGCCCCGATATAGCCGTTGCCCTGTACTGCATTGTATGCTTCATTGTAGGCCTGTCCGAGCTTCAGCCATGTGGCGGCATTGGAGGCTTTCTTTTCATTGAGAGTTGCAGCCTTGGCGGCAGCCACCTTCTTGGCGGCAGCCTCTGCATCCTTCAACTGCTGGGCGCTGGCTACTTGCAGCGACGCCAGGATTGCAAGAGCAAAAACGATCTTTTTCATATCAGTTTTACTTGGTTACTATTCTGTTTCATTAACGGTTTCTGCACTTTCCGTGCCATTGTCCAAAGTCTCCTCCTCGTTTTCCCCTCCGACCACTACGGAAACGGAAGAAATGGCATCGCCTTCACGCAGGCTGATAAGTTTGACGCCCTGGGTGGCACGCCCCATTACACGGAGGTTGTCCAACGCCATCCTGATGGTAAGCCCGGAACGCGTGATTATCATAAGGTCATCATTGTCCGTGACATTCTTTATGGCCACGACGCTGCCGGTCTTTTCTGTTATGTTGAGCGTCTTCACGCCCTTGCTTCCGCGGGCGGTAAGCCTGTACTCTTCCGGATCGGAACGCTTGCCGAATCCGTTTTCACTGACAACCAGCACGGAATGGGCTCCCGCATCCTCGGCATGAGGATCATAGGTGATTACTCCCACCACCTCGTCGTCTTCGTCTATACTGATGCCACGCACACCCGAAGCGCTGCGTCCGAGGGCACGGAGGGTATTCTCTTCGAAACGGACGCACCGGCCGTTCTTTGCCGCAATCATAATCTGCTCGTTGCCATTGGTAAGCACTGCATCCAGCAGGGCATCCCCTTCGCGGATAGTCAGAGCAATGATACCCTTGTTGCGGCTGCGCTTGTTGGAATAGTCCTCAAGCGTGGTCTTTTTGATGACTCCCTTCTTGGTTACGAGAGTAACGAAGTGGTTCTGCACGTATTCAGGATCCTCGATGCGGGCAGCGTTAAGATAGGTTCTGATGCTGTCGTCGGCATCGATTGCGAGCAGGTTCTGCACTGCACGCCCCTTACTCGAACGTACACCTTCCGGAAGTTCATATACCTTGAGCCTGTAGCACATGCCCTTTTCGGTGAAGAAGAGCATGGTGGAATGCATATTGGCCACGTAGATGTGCTCAATAAAGTCTTCATCGCGGGTGCTTCCGCCCTTCTTGCCGACACCGCCGCGCGCCTGGGTGCGGAACTCGGTGAGGGCCGTACGCTTGATATAGCCGAGATGTGAAATGGTTATCACCACGTCTTCATCGGCATAGAAATCCTCGGGATTGAACTCGTCGGCACTCATTGTGATTTCACTGCGGCGTGCATCACCGTACTTGGCTTTCATCTCTGCACACTCATCTTTTACGATCTGAAGCTGCAGGGTCTCGCTGGCGAGGATATCGTTGCAGCGGGCAATGAATTTCTCGAGTTCGTCGTACTCGGCCTGAAGTTTTTCACGCTCCAGTCCCGTGAGCTGACGAAGCCGCATTTCAACTATGGCCTGAGCCTGGGCTTCGGTGAACCCGAACTTGGAAACAAGCCCGTCACGCGCTTCGTCCACGCTCTTGGAGGCACGGATGTGCGAGATGATCTCGTCGATGATATCAATGGCCTTGAGCAGACCTTCAAGGATATGGGCACGCTTGAGGGCCTTGTCGAGTTCGAATTTTGTGCGACGCACAACCACCTCGTGACGGAAGTCGACGAAATTCGCAATTATTTCCTTCAGGGTGAGGGTGCGGGGGCGGCCCTTTACGAGAGCCACGTTGTTGATGGCGAAACTCGACTGGAGCGGCGTATATTTGAAAAGGGTGTTCAATACGACATTGGTATTTGCACCCTGCTTTACACGGAAGATAACGCGGACGCCCTCGCGGGAAGTCTCGTCGTTCATATAAGAGATACCCTCGATCTTCTTGTCCTCGACCATGGACGCTATGCGCTCGAGCATCTCTTTCTTGTTGACCATATAGGGAATCTCGCTCACCACGATCGTCTCCTGTCCGCGGTCATTGACCTCAATGTCGGTTTTGGCACGGATAACTACGCGGCCGCGGCCGGTGGTGTAGGCGTCAATGATGCCCTGACGCCCCATGATGATGCCACCCGTAGGGAAGTCGGGGCCCTTGATATATTCCATCAGGCCTTCGACATCGATATCCGGGTTGTCGATATATGCGCAGATGGCATCGCAGCACTCGCCAAGGTTGTGAGGAGCCATATTGGTGGCCATACCCACGGCAATGCCGGACGATCCGTTCAACAGGAGCAGAGGGAGTTTGGTAGGAAGCACCGTGGGCTCTTCGATGGAGTCATCAAAATTAAGCGTCATATCCACAGTGTTCTTGTCGATGTCGGAGATCACATCCTCGGACATCTTTTCCAGTTTTGCCTCCGTGTAACGCATAGCGGCAACAGGGTCGCCGTCCATGCTTCCGAAATTACCCTGACCGTAAACCAGAGGGTAGCGTTGGTTCCAACCCTGAGCAAGACGCGCCATGGCATCGTAAACCGAACTGTCGCCATGGGGATGGAATTTACCGAGCACCTCACCCACAATACGCGCGGATTTCTTGGTCTGCCCTCCATAGGAAAGGCCAAGGCCATCCATTCCGAACAGCACTCTGCGCTGCACCGGTTTGAGGCCGTCGCGAACATCAGGAAGCGCCCTGGATACGATGACCGACATCGAATAGTCGATGTAGGCGCTGCGCATCTCGTGATCTATCTCAACCGGCTCTATATAACCATGATTTACTTCATTGATCTTTTCCTCGTTATCCATGTTATCTTTCGCAAAAAAATCCTTTATTCTTAAACGCGCAAATTTAACAAAAAAATCCGATTTAATTACTACTTTTGCAAGTAAATATACACCACCAGAATGAAGATTTCCGAAGAATTCGACGCCATCATTGGATTTGCCAGAGAGGAGGCAATGCGCACCGGCGACTTCAGCATCCATGCGGACCACCTCTTCCTCGGGCTGTTGCGCCACCGGGACAATGAAGCAGTGCGCAAATTGCTCGAGGCAGGGATAGAGCCCGCTGCCTGCAAGAGTTATGTGGAGTCATTTCTTTTCAGGAAAGAAGCAGTCCCCTATTCCATGGCCGAAGAAGTACGCCTGCACCGAAGTGCGGAAAACGCAGTGAACATGGCGATAGCAGAAGCCATGAGGGAAGGGGCCGAAGAAGCCGGCTCCATTCACCTGCTGAGGGCTATATGCAAACAGGAAAGCTGCTACAGCGGGATGTATCTCAGGCGGACGAAACTGCCCGGCATGCTGGAAAAGGCTCCGAAAAAGAAAACCTCCCCCGCCACCAACGCACCCGAAGTAAGTGCCGAACAGATGTCCCGGCTTTTCGCCACCATAAAAATCAACAACACGATACCCAGCTGATGAAAAGATTTCTCTGTATTGCAGCCTTTTTCTTCGCGCTGCTATGCCCGGACGCACATGCCGTTGTTTTCGACCTGCAACCTGCCGGCGAATACCTTTTTGCCAAACGCGACACCTGCGACCTCTTCATGACCGTTTATGAGCCTGACAAGACCACTGACAAGCCCAGCATCATCTTCATTTTCGGAGGCGGTTTCGTCGAAGGAGACCGTAATGCACGGGCCTACCTCCCCTGGTTCAAGCGCTATACCGAAGAGGGCTACCGCATCATAACGATAGACTACCGGCTTGGGATGAAAGGAGCAGGCAAACCGGGAGTGGGCAGCATCGAAGCAATCTACAATGCCATTGAAATGGGTGTGGAGGATCTTTTCAGCGCCACAAACTTCATTATCGACAATGCCGAGGCCCTTGGGGTGGATCCCTCGAAGCTGGTTTTGAGCGGCTCGTCGGCCGGCGCCATTATTGCCCTGCAGGCGGAGTGGCATCTGAGCAACCGCAGCGGCCTCGCATCCAGGCTTCCGGAAGATTTCCGCTTTGCGGGCGTGATGGCCTTTGCCGGGGCTATCCTTTCCCGCGAAGGGAAGATCCGTTTTGCAAAACAGCCATGTCCCGTGCTTTTTTTCCACGGCACGGAAGACAAGATAGTCAATTACAACAAGATAACCTTCTTCAAGAACCGTTTCGAAGGCTCCAGGGCCCTGGCTGCCATCTTTGCAAAGAATTCTTACAATTACAACATCTACCGCTATGAAGGGAACCAGCATGAAATTGCAAGTTCCTTCATGCGCAACTTCCCGGAGCAGCTCCGATTCCTCGAGCAGAACGTCATCAAAGGCGAAAGAAGGATCGTTGACGCCACCGTCAGCGACCCTTCCATCAAAATCTGGAAAGTCAACTCCACAAGGGAGCTTTACAAGGGCAATTAAGCCGTAATCTTGTCGAGCACCAGTTTCACAAGCTCGTTCACGCGGGCCTTGTAGTCGGTATTGGCGTCCTTGAGATAGCGGTGCGCTATGGCGCAGCAGACAGTGATGGCTTCGTGACCAAGCTGCCTTGCCATTCCCGCGAGGGCAGATCCCTCCATTTCGAAATTAGTGATCTTATAGCCATTATACTCGAATTTCTCAAAGTCTTCGAGCATGTTCGGCATAGCGAGTCCCTGGCGCACCACACGGCCCTGAGGGCCATAGAAGCCCGATGCCGAAATGGTCATCCCCTTGACAGTGCAGTCTTCGAAGAGTTTTATGAGTTTCTGCGAACCGCGCACAAAATACGGATCCGGCAGATGCCTGTTCCAATGAACGGCCTTTTTAAAGGCTTCTTCAAAGTCCGGAAGCGCTATGCGGTCCCTTCCTTCGTACCAGTTCATCACTCCGTCAAAGCCGACGCTGATGTGCGAAAGCACATAGCTTCCCAGCGGAATATCCGCGTGGAGGGCACCGGAAGTGCCGATTCTGAGGATATTGAGGGTGCGGTGCTCGGGCTTC
>CACXHM010000176.1 GCA_902767465.1 uncultured Bacteroidia bacterium | reverse complement strand
CTCGACTTTAAGTCCTCCCATAAGCGCCCGGAACATGCAGGATTTACCGGCACCGTTACGGCCCAGCAGACCGGTGACCATTCCGGTTTCGGAAGTGATATACCCTCCGCTCAGGACCGTTTTCTTACCAAAACGGACCACTACGCTATCCACTATGAGTTTGTGTTTATACATAAATGAGATGCATGATGGCCATAGCGAGGGCGAGGACCAGATAGTCAACGAGGATGATGCTGGTGAGCAGTTTCTTGCGCGTAAGTCCCAAGTTGATGTAAAAGAAGATGGCATCCCGGTCACTGAACAGCTTCATCATATATACGGCAATGACAGTAACTGCGGACTTCAAAATAAAGGACTCCATCATAAAGGTATAAGAAAACCCTCCTGACTGGACTCTGGCACATACCACATTATACACTGCGCCAATCAGGAATATTCCTTTCCCATAGCGCCAAGTAAGTGATATGCGGTCCCTAAGGGTCATAGATCACTGTTTTTCCTTACCGGCATGCTGCCGGTGAATGATCTACCGTCTGCCCATGCTCCTGCGCAAATAAAACATGCAGGATCATAGCTGTCAGGCACGTATTTTTGTACCCCTGGCAGGGTAAGGAGAATTTCAGAATTGACGAACCCTTCCTGAACCGCAGAATAAGGGCTGACTACCACATAAGGGCCGGAAGAGAGGCTTTCCCCCTTAAACTCCGCCGCCTTGCGACTGGCTGAAATATCTTTTTTTTTTTACACTTTTCAAAAGATAATGGTTTTTTAGTTTTATAAAGCTTGCGCCAGGGCACGTTCGACGTAGAACGAGATCAGGCACAAATATAGAAATTCCTGCCAATAACGGACATAATTGCTATAAGAAATTGGCAGTGAAACAATAATATGCAAGGCTATAACAATTTATTCCGAACGATATGGCCATGAAACTTTTTTGTTAAAAAATATGCTTTTTATCTGAAAACTTTTTTATATCTTTGCTGTCCGTTGGTGCGATGGCCGAGCGGTTAGGCACAGGTCTGCAAAACCTGGTACAGCGGTTCGATTCCGCTTCGCACCTCAAAACAGCCCCGAGAATTGCTCTCAGGGCTATTTTATTAAATATGTTATTTGCTCAGTCTAGCAAAAAGTAATTGATGGCGGCAAAGACTGCTTCGGTTATGCTCTTGACACCAAGTTTTGCAAAGAGTACCCTTTTGTAACTTTTAATAGAATCTTCTGATTTGCAAAGCATATAGGCAATCTCCTTGATGGTATATCCCTGCGAAGAAAGCAGCAGGATATCATGCTCCATTTCAGTGAGTCCGATACCTTCCTTATGGTACCAGATATGCTTGTTCAGAGAATAGTAGAAATAGTCGCTGTCTCCGTACTTGCGCAATGTGATGTTTCCAAGTTTTTTATTGGATGACATGGATATTGTGCATAGTGCCAGCCAAATTTTTCCGTCATTCGAGAAGGCAAGAGGAGTGATTTTGTGATTTATAAGCCTCCTGCGGTTGTTGTTCACCATGCTGAAAAAATACGACAGCACCACATTCTCCTTGATCCCATCAGGCAAGGAATACAGAAGCTTGAGAGCCTGCTTTACTACCTCTATCAATATTGATTGTTCATCTTCCGGTATAGCATCGAAATACATCCTGTTTCCATTCTCTTTGAATTCGTCCGAGGTCATCCCGCACAAAAGCTTGAAATTTCCGGATGCAAACAAGATGTTTTTTCGGCAGCAATCTACAATATATATTGGTTGATAGACATTTCGTGAAATTGCTTTGGCGAAATTGACATACGAGTCTATACGGGAATAATCACAATCTCCGGGATTGGAGGCCATGTAGTCTTTGTGGAAAAAATTGTTCAATGTGACACCCATAATTTAATGATTTAGTTTTCACAAAAGTAGTATTAAAAAGCGCAATACAAACAGTTTCTCATTAATAGTACCCTTTAGTGTTTCACAATGGATATCACCAAAGTGCTTGAAAATAACGGTGATTTGTGGATTTAACTCCTCATCTTTGCCCGGATTTCGACCAAAATATCGAACGGTTAATGAAAAGAAAATTATTGGTAGTGTTACTTATATTGCTTGGTTGCCGTTATGCCGGCGCACAGGATCTTGCAATAAAAACAAACCTTTTGCATGACGCCTCTGCATCTGTAAATGCAGGAGTGGAAGTCGGGCTTGGCCCTCATTGGACCGCGGATTTCTCTGGCGGTTATAATCCCTGGACCTTTAATGACAACAGGAAATGGAAGCATTGGATTGTGCAACCGGAACTCAGGTACTGGTTGTGCGGATGTTTTAATGCTGCTTTTGTGGCCGCACACATTCAAGGTGGCCAATATAATATAGGTGGCGTCGATTGGAAAGATTTTGACTCGACCCGGCGGGAAGGTTGGTTCATAGGGGCGGGGCTGGGTTTCGGATGGCAGTTCATCCTGTCCCGGAAACTTAATCTCGAACTTGAACTGGGTGCAGGTTACAATTACACCAGATATGATTCTTTCCGCTGCCGGCACTGTGGAGAAAAGTTACAGGACGATATGCCTTATAATTATTGGGGAATAACGAAAGCAGCCATAGGGCTGGTCTATGCACTATAAATATGAAAAGAATTGTCCTCATAATAATACTTTTTGCCACAGTAATTCTGTGCCGTGCACAGGGAGTTGTGGCAGGAGCCATACGAATCGATGACATCAAGAGCGAACGCCTCGACGACAGTCTGCGGATATCGATGGATTTGGATGTATCGGCTCTTAAACTTCCAACCAACAGGGGAGTGGTACTCACTCCGACTCTGGAGGCGCCCGGGCACGCACTTGAACTTGGGAAGGTTGAGGTCCTTGGCCGTAACCTATACATCTGGAAACTCCGCAACAAGGCAGAAGGAAATTTCTATCGCAGAGTTTACGGAATACGTCAGACTATACCTTATTCATGTATCACCCGCTGGGAGCCGTGGATGGAATCTTCCGTGCTTTATCTTGCTAACGATGTGCAGCGTTGCTGCAAAACTATATTGGAAGAAGGAAAAACCACACTGCTTGCACTGAATTACAGTGAACCGGCACCGGAACCTGAGCCCGTTGTTGTGCCGGCACCTGTTCCGGAACCTGTTGTGCAGCCAGAACCAAGGAAGATCCTTGTTACCCGTAAGGAGTCCATCAGCGGAACTGCCTATGTCGGATTCCCGGTGAACCGTTGGGATATTCTGGAAAATTTCCGGAATAACAGGGCGGAACTCGGCAAAATACGTCAGACCATAGAATCTGTGCTGGGCAATCCAGACATAACGATAGACCGTATCTTACTGACAGGATACGCATCTCCCGAAGGGGCCTGGTCTCATAATGAAATGTTGGCGGACAATCGGACAAAAGCGGTCCGTCAGTATATAATGGACCTCTATGGCATAGGGTCCCGTCAGATAGAAGTGCGTTCTGGGGCGGAAGACTGGAACGGACTGCGGGAGTATGTGCAGCGGGGATGGTCACCGAACAAGCGTTTCATCCTCGACATCATCGACAGCCCTCTTTCTCCTGACGAAAAAGAAGCGCTCATACGCAACCGTTATCCTTCAGAATACAGGGCAATGTATGAAGACTGCTATCCGACACTGCGTCACACTGATTATATAATAGAATATACAATAACAACTTATGAAGAAAAAGATGAAAACGACTAAAATTATGCTCGTAGGGTTGAGCGCCCTCGTGCTGGCCGGCTGCGCAAAAGACAGGACGGCCCCGAACGATAACTCCAAGAAATCGTTCCTTACCGTACAGTTTGCTGTTGCCGCACCAACTTCTAAGACGGACAACTCAGGAGCAAAGCTGGATGGTACCCCTGCGGAAAGTTCAGTTTCAAATGCTGTAGTGTATTTGGTACAGTCCGGTCAGGTAAAGGCCATACTAAGCGTCAGTTCACTCAATCAAGTCAGCCATGGCGGCTACGATGACGGCTATGAGTCACCTGTTTTGGAAACCACGGTGGAACCTGGAACTTATGATGTCTATGCATACGCTGGTTCGTCTGCCGATCCTTTCGGTTATTCGGTGGGCAGCAGTTGGAACGGGACCGCTACACAGACTTTCGCCCCGGTGGCCAGAGAAGGGATCGCCAATGCCGGCAACACCGCTGCAAACGACAATTCCTTCATGATGTTCAGTCAGAATGACGCCAGTGCAACGGGAAATACCGTGCCTACAGTCACAATTACAAGTGCAAACAACAAGACATCCAATCCGGCTGTTGCTGAAACAGTATACCTGGACCGACTGACAGCCAAGGTAACGGCTTCTGAGGATGTATCCCTTACAATCAATTCTAATGTAAAGTCGGGTGATTTCGCTTCTGCAACTGCCGAACTTAACGGCATCCTGCCTGTAAGCGCTGCAAAAACAGTGTACATTCAGCAACAGTGGTCAGACCCTGCAAAGCTTAATCTTTCTACTCCCTCGACAGATCGTTATGGTATGATTAATGGCAGTTTTGCCTCCGCAGGGGAGACCTATGCAGATATCCAGACTTCCACCGGATCTTATACTTCCGTCGCCGTATCAGATCTTACAGGAAAGGTTGTCCCTGCAGATAAACCTCTATATATACTGGAGAATCTTGCAGAAAGTACCCCGGTATGGGGATCTACTACAGGCGTAGTGTTCAAGGTGACTCTTGATGCCACCGGAAGCGGGACTCCTGCAACTTTCTTCGGATATAACAAGAATTCCGAGCATTTCCTGACTCTGGCTGCTCTTCAGTCGAATTATCCCAATGCGTTTGACGTATTTGGCAATACCAATCCTGACGGCACCGACAACGATGCCCAGAATCTCGCTGATGCAGAGGCTCTTTTATCTTCAGACGTGGCTGCCTTCCGGGCTCAAACCAAAATAAACGTTTTTGAAGACGGAGTAATGTATTACACATATTTCATTAAAGATGCCAATTATAACAATTACGGTATTTACCGCAATACGTGGTATCAATTGCAAGTGACCGAAATCACCAATTTCGGCGACGATATCCCTGGCGGATGGAATCCGGACGACCCTACAGTCAATCCCGACCCCACTACACCCGTTGAGGATGATAAACTGTATATCAAAGTTAAATTGCTTGTCAACAAGTGGGTTGCGAGCGTAACTACTATCCACCTCGGAGAATAAAAAAATGCGACAGTTAGGTTCCGGCATAGTCACGGCAATGATCATTGCACTCTGCACGTTGTCGTCTTGCATATATGACGGCAGGGAGGATTGCGTCCTTTCAGTGCACTTCAAATACATTCATAACGTGAAAAATGCCGATGCCTTTCCTGAGGAAGTCCGGAGTGTCGACTTGTACATCTTCGACAGCAATAAGTTTTTCCTGAGGCGATACTCAACTTCTTCAGAGAGTTTTGGTCAAGATTATGCAATGCATCTTCCAAGTCTCGAAGCCGGAACCTATTTTTTTGTCGCACTTGGCAAGAATCGTATTTTGGACGATACCTCTCTTGAGTTCGAATATTCGGATCTCACTCCTGGAGTATCCGTAATGGATGACCTGACCATGCGTCTGGGACGCGTTGAAAACAAGTGTGATACCGATATCGCAGCCTTATACGACGGGGTTGCTACCGCTACGCTCAAAGACGGCAGTCAACGTGTGGATATCGAACTCAAAAAATTGACCAACAAATACAGGATCATCATTTTGCCCTATGACGGAGATTCTGACTTAAAAGCTTCTGACTTCGATTTTCGAATTGAAGCTGATGGCGGATGGCTCGACCATGAGGGCGGTAAATTCTGCGAAGATACTCTCGCGTGGCTACCTTTCAGAGTTGCCTCTACATCCTCCAAAGCATCGGAGGTTTCAAGTGCGGTGGTTGCTGACCTGAGTTCATCTCGTTTGTGGAGGGATGAAAAGTCCTACCTTATAATAGGGGACGGCAAGGGCGGAGAGTACCTGCGGATCAATCTTCCATGGTTCCTTTCTCTTCAGGGAATAGCCGAGCATCGCAGCGAATGGAGTGATCAGGAGTATTTGGACAGACAAGATTTTTACAGTATAACATTTTTTATTGACGGAGGCCTGTTCGTCAAATCGAGAATTATCGTAAACGGATGGGTCCTTTCTCTTACGGATGTCTCCCTTGGTTAAAAAATGGTTGTTTTTCCTTGCGTTTGCACTGCTGACGGTACTTGCCGTCGGCAGTTGCATCCGCGATGATTATTCTTCCTGTCCAGAAATGGAAGGAATGCGCCATATACGTCTTGCCTTTTCAACCAGGCAGATGCAGATGACCAAGGCTGATCCTCACACCAATCAAACATATGAAGAAGCCCGTCTTCACTCACTGAGACTTTGGGTATTCAACACCGGGACAGATCAGGAAGCAATAGGTTACGAAGAACTGTCGAGTGCCGAGATTGATGCCATTACAGATATTTATGGCACAGTTTCTCTTGTTCTCGAAATTCCTGCATCGATGATCGGTCCAAGCGGGAAACTGGATTTTTATATTGCAGCCAATTGTGAATCGGTTGGCCTTAACCTTGATGAAAGTTGGACACGGAGCAGCCTGGAAACAGCGAGTTTCAGCAATTTCACCCCGGCTGAAGGCCGTAGCAACGTTCCAGCCAACGGACTGCCAATCTCCCGTATCGTGCGAAATGTTGATTCTGCCACGAAACAGTTGAGTATTCCGCTCGTTCGGGCAGTTTCTAAGTTGCGGTTCTTTTTCGGGGCACCCACCGGTTTGTCAGGTGCATCTGTTGTACGTGTCTTACTGGACGGTAACGGGATTGCTGCAAATGAAAGATTCTTCCCCAATGCAGTTAATTGGAGTCCGGATTTGGGATCTTCTGAAGCTGCAAATATCGTTTCATCTGCAGGATACCATGCCGAGGAACTGAGTTTCGAACCTTCTCCGGCAGATATCCACTTTACCTCCGATCCTGCACAATATGTCCCGGGTGTGTCTGAGAATGCTCAGGACTGGCTTGACCGTCTGGACAGCGCCGGACTTTTACAATGCGGTCTCGTTTATCTAAAAGAGACTGACAAGGCCCTTTCCGGCACCATCTATTACACAATGCAGTCAACGGGCTCCGAAGTAAGGAGCGTCCGCTTCTCCCTTTATACGGGAGGATTCATACGCAATCATGATTGGATAGTGTATGCGTTTTTCGATAAGGACAGGCTTTTTGTAAGGCCAATAGTGGCAGATTGGACAGATGGCGGAGTGACAGATTTTATCTGGAATTATACGAATACTTTCGTAAACATGACCGGATCGGCAAACACGAAGACTATTGACGTAGCAGGACAGACTTACGTAATGGCTGCATTCGGCACTGCCAGCTCCGGCCTGCCTTATTCTCCAAAACTGAGTCTTACTGCGGCCTCGGCCGAAACTACCATGGCTTCCATGCAACTTCAGACCGACAACCCCGACTTCGGATTCATAATAGATGATGGTGGGGTGCTTTCCGCTGTCCAGAGCAATATAAACATCCCTTTGAATCCTACTCCAGTAACAATCTATTTTTATGTGGTTCCAAAGTTTCAGTTCGACCTTGCCGGCCCCAATCCTCCCAACCCCGTGGCTAACCTGTATCTTTATCTTATAGGTGACTATCTTTCGTCATTCCGTCTTCCATTCAATATCATCGACATGCCTGGAAATAACGAAAGCGTCCGGTTCTATTATGTACCAGCAGATATGTTCAAATGAAAAAGACGGCTTTATTCATATTCATGGCTGCTTTGCTTGCAGCCTGCAGGGCAATGCCGGATCACAATCCCGGCGGCGTCTGGCTTTCGGTGAAGGTTGACGGCCCCGTGATTACCAGGGCTGACGTTGCAGACGTGCCTGCGCTGATGGAAGACAATATATCGGGCGGACTGCATATTTTCATATCCGGACACGGAGTCTTTTTGAAATACCATCTAAACTCTCCGGTGGACGGAGGCGTGTACTTCCTCTCTTCGGACTGGAAAAATGCAGGAGTGATGGTTGGAGCAACGTATGACGTATATGGGATTGCCAACAGCAGTTTAGATGCGTCTGTCGTAAACAGCGTTGATGACTTAAAGTCCCTTATTTGTGATGTAGATACAGATATTTACCGGCTGTACGATCCGTCCGCCGGGACATTCGAACTCGACAAGACTAATTCGAAGCTGTTTCTTATGGATGGAAAGACAGTCTGGACACCGACAGATGCAGCCGAGCAGACTATTCCGCTTACCCTGAAAAGGGCGGCGGCTAAACTTGAAATCAATTTCTCTCTGTCATCATTGATGGCGGAATATTCAATACATGGCACCCCGCAGTGGAAATTCGTGGATTACACAGCCAGCACTCCTTTGCTGGCAAGCGGGACATCAGGCAGCGTAGCAACAGCCACGACCCCTCTGCCGATGAATGTAACAAGCCACACTGGGAATGGCGGCAGAATCATCACATATAGTTATGCACGGTCCTGGACGGACCCGGACGACCATGTCCGCATACTGTTGAACGTCCCTCTCAAGGATGCTTCTGATTCGGTGATACATAATAACTGGTACAGTATCCCTATGGCAGACATTAAAAATGGGGCCCCATGGGGACTGGAAAGAAATACATTTTATGCCATACATGTTACTTTGGATAGCATAGGCAGTTCCGGTGAAACCATCGGAGACCATCCTGTAAATCTGCAATACAGAGTGTTGGACTGGGAATATTATAGCGTAACCGACGATGTCACCGTTTCCGGACAGGAAGTCAGTTACCTGATGGTAGAACCCGGTGAAGGGGAAATCCGAGAAAAAGTTTTGGCAGACAGCTTCCAGCTTAGGGAACTAAACCTGTCGTTCTGGGCATCCGGCGATATTGTGATAGGAACTCCGGACATATACTATTACGACAAATACGGGACACGTGTGAATATCGGTCAGGGACCGGACCTGCAGATTAACTCAGAGGGGTATAAAAGCGGTACGATCAGAATCAGTTCCAAAGCACTTTCAAACAATGCAGTAAAATACATACGGTTTTCTGTCAGCCTGGCTGACAATCCTTTGATCAGGCAGGAGATTCTTGTCCGTCATTATCCTCTCGATTATATCCAGAATATAGAAGGAAAATGGTCGTCGCTCGTTTCCTCAGGATGGGTGAACTGGGATACGGACCAGCAGCCTCACACTCCTCGGCGGACAGTAAGCAATTCGATTTTCCAGGCGAAAGTTTACAACAACGGAAATATTTACAGAATTGTTGATAACGGGTCCTACTATGGTGGCTATTCCGCTGCTCAGGGGCAACAATTTACAAATCTCTCCAACAACCGGATGTATGTGGTGCAGATTACAAGCACATCCGACAGTTACAATGTCGGCAGGGTAGTGCTGGATTCGAATTTCCAGTCGCAGGAACATCTGGTTTCGCCGGCTTTCATGATAGCATCACAGCTTGGAGCGACACAACCTACCACGAATGCCGGCGACGCTGCTTCACAGTGCGGCAACTATAAGGAAGTTGCGATGGATGGTTCGGTCTATGTTGGTTGGCGACTGCCTACACGTGAAGAAATTGGAATCATCATGGGCTACCAGTATAATTCCGATGCCATTGCAGAAGTTCTGCGCGGGTCCCATTACTGGACGTTGGAAGGAAAAGCCGTTTCGAAGAACACTCCTTCCAATACTTCATCGGACAATACGTCCGGGTATATTCGCTGTGTCAGGGATCTGACCGTTACAGATGTGAGGAAAATTAATTCAAAGGAATGATGCGGAACAATATTATAGGGTTTACAGTCCTGCTCGCAGCAGTCATTACCGGAGCATGTTCACGGGAGTTCCTGTCCCGCCCCATAACGGAGCAGGGGATACGGTTCTCTCTGAATACTGAGATACCTGCTATTGCACAGGTTAAAAGTGCCGTTTCCGGTGTAGAGGGCATACACGCCATGCAATTGCTTTGTTTCGATTCGAACAATCTTTATATAGGTTTGGGAGCCGTTTTTTCTTGCGGAGACGGAAGCATACAGGGAACAGTTCCTTCCTCTACTACCTGCATTCATTTTATTGCGAACGCCGGACTTATTCCTCAAGACAGTTGGCGAGGGATATCCGAGAATGTGCTGATAAACAGCCTCACTGCAACGATATCCAACACGCATATCATTTATTGGGGATTCCATCGTGAAAATGATCCCGAAAGCATGTATGCCTGGCTTAACGCTAACCCGGCAAATACTATTCTGTTGTTGCGCGACCGCGCAAAAATCACAATGAGCGAACCGGATTCAACTTGGGACCATGATGCTTCCGCAAGTGTGACCGAGAATATCCTTCAGGCTCGTTTTTGCGTATGCAACGGTCTTGAAAGCGGACGAATTGCTCCTTTTGACAGGGCAACGCTGTCTTTCTCCTATAGCGCTCCTCTTACGCTTCCGGATGACGTATCGCGTTTCCATGGTAACGAGGATGAACTTACTCCATGCAGCGGTGCTCAGTTTCTTTTCGAGGATGAGGGCAGTCTGGAAAATCCCGTCAAGGTTGTTCTGGAATTAACATATAAAAGATATTCTGCAACTGACACGACTGAGTTTATCAAATATCATCAGGTGTTATTGATGAAAGATGACTATTCTCTCTATGAGATATACCGTAATCATCAGTACAACATAATAATCGGTAACTTGCCTTCGGCCCTTGGGTATGACAGTTTTGCTGACGCCGTTGCCGGAAGTCCGTCCAACAACCAGACCGTCGTGGTACAGGAAATCGTGCCGCGGATAAGTTCCGAAGAATATGATATTCACATTTTAGGTGGTACTACACATGTGTTCCAGGCTCCCGTAGAGAGCAATTATGCAGTAATCAGCTTCACTTATCTGAAATCCGGAGCAGCCGATCCGTCCATCGGAACAGATAATTTTTCATTGGTGTGGATGTCTAATAAATACGTGGCATATCCCGATATGGACATAATCCTTAGGAATGGGACTGATCCGGGGACTTTCGATATACTCATCGACCTGTATCAACCCATTACCGAAGATTTAAAATCAGGAAAACTGCTGCTTATGGACAAGACAAACGGTCTGGCCCGATACATCAATGTTTATTCCATTACGGCTTTTAATTTCAATGCTGGCCTGGAACCTGCACCCGGAATAACAGGTCAGTACCGCCTCTCTTTCGATGTCCCTGGAAACTATCCGTCTGCACTATTTCCCCTTACTGTCCGTATTGCTACGGAAGATTTCAAAGCTACTTCTTCACAGAATGCTGAAAAGGCTCTCGGGGTCATAGTAGAAGAAACGAATCCGCTTATCGGTGCTGCCTGGGATTATTGGTACACTTACCAGGTAGATGCTCCGGGTACACAGACGCTCATGCTGGAACCGGTGCCCGGGAGGACAGGCACGCTTCAAGTATATCTGTGTGCCGATTATTTTGGGACGCTGGATTCAAACGGAAATTGCACAGAAGGATATGTCCGTCTGGAAGTTGTCGTCTGAGAAAAAGCTATTGGAAAGTTTTTTAATTATTTTCAAAATTTTTTAAAAAATATTTGCATAGTTAAAAAAAATCACTACCTTTGTATCCGGGTTGAGTAAGTGACCGTTCTGGCCCTTCAGCCTATTGGTTATTAGTTTTAGTGTTATTAATTATGTGGTTAGATGAGTTGTTGCCCGTGAGGGTCACAGCTCATTTTTTT
>CACXHM010000175.1 GCA_902767465.1 uncultured Bacteroidia bacterium | reverse complement strand
GGTTATGTGGGCGAATCCGCCGGTAGCCAGGACGGGCTCAGGACATCTCTCAGCGAAGATACGAGAAGCCCGGAACAGATGCTCGCAGATGCGGTGCAGGCTGCGCAGGATGCTGATTATGTGATTTTTGTCGGAGGTCTCAATAAAGCAAAGCATCAGGATTGTGAAGGAACGGACAGGTTCGGCCTTGGTCTCCCTTACGGGCAGGACGAGCTTGTTGCCGCACTTGCAGAGGTGACTCCCAAACTGGTTTACGTAAATATTTCCGGCAATGCCGTCGCAATGCCCTGGGTTGACAAAGTTCCCGCTATCGTGCAGGCCTGGTTCATAGGCAGCGAAGCCGGCAATGCAATTGCCGATGTGCTCAGCGGAGACGTGAATCCTTCCGGGAAACTCCCTTTCACCTTCCCGGTCGCTCTTGAAGATGGCCCCGTTTACAGCGAAGAACAGCATCCGGGAATTCCGAGGGAAGGAGAAAAGATTGTAGATCAATATTATACAGAAGGTATCTTCGTGGGCTACAGGTGGTATGACACCAAGGGTGTGAAACCTCTGTTCGCATTTGGCCATGGCCTGAGCTACACCAGTTTTGAATATGGCGAAGCTACGTTGAAAGGTAGCAAAGTGAGCGTCAGCGTTCGGAACATCGGCTCAGTCGCGGGTGCCGAAGTGGTGCAGATGTATATCAGCGATGTGGAATCGAGCGTAGAGCGTCCTGACAAGGAGCTTAAAGGTTTCAAGAAGGTCTTCCTCGAGCCCGGTGAATCGGTCAAGGTGACTTTCGAGATACCGGATGAGGCCTTGAGTTTCTTCGATGCAGATGCGCATGCATGGAAAGTGGAACCCGGTGAATTTGTCGCTCATATAGGTTCTGCATCGGACGATATTCGTACATCAGTTAAATTCTACCGGAAATAAAAGGGCATTCGCAGAAGGAGGGATACATTCAGTTCAATATTAATGATATGAAAGAAGATTTACAGATTTTCGACCTGATCCGCAAGGAACGTACGCGCCAGCAGAGCGGACTCGAACTTATTGCATCGGAGAACTATGTGACCGACGAGGTCATGCAGGCGATGGGATCCGTATGCACAAACAAATATGCTGAAGGTTATCCCGGAAAGCGTTACTATGGAGGATGCGGCGTAGTGGACCAGATCGAACAGCTGGCCATCGACCGTCTCAAGCAGATCTACGGAGCATGCTGGGCAAATGTGCAACCCCACTCCGGCGCCCAGGCCAATATGGCCGTAATCATGGCTGTGCTGCAGCCGGGCGATACTTTTATGGGGCTGGACCTCAGCCAGGGAGGACACCTCACCCACGGCTCTCCCGTAAATGCTTCCGGAATTCTCTACAATGCAGTTGCCTACGGGCTGAATCCCGAAACGGGCATGGTGGATTACGACGAGATGGAACGCAAAGCCCTCGAATGCAAGCCTCGTCTCATCATAGGCGGAGCCTCGGCATATTCCCGCGAGTGGGACTACGCCCGTATGCGCTCGATTGCAGACAAGGTGGGAGCCATCCTCTGGATCGATATGGCTCATACTGCCGGGCTCATCGCTGCCGGCTTGCTTGAGAATCCTGTAAAATACGCGCATATAGTTACATCTACCACCCACAAGACTCTGCGCGGACCGCGTGGAGGCATCATCCTTATCGGTGAAGATTTCGATGATCCGCAGGGGCGCACAACCCCCAAGGGAGAGGTCAAGAAAATGAGCCAGATCCTGGACAGCAGTGTTTTCCCAGGGGTTCAGGGCGGGCCGCTCGAGCATGTGATCGCTGCAAAGGCAGTTGCATTCTTCGAGGCTCTCCAACCGGAATTTGTCGAGTATCAGAAACAGGTGAAAGCCAATGCCGCAGCCATGTGTGCAGAGTTTCTGAAGCGAGGATACAAGGTTGTGAGCGGCGGAACCGACAATCATCTTATGCTGATTGACCTTCGCGGCAAGTTCCCTGAAGTGACGGGACGCATTGCGGAAAAGGAACTTGAAAAAGCTGACATCACCTTGAACAAGAACATGGTTCCTTTCGACACCCGCAGTCCTTTCCAGACCAGCGGGGTGCGTATCGGAACTCCTGCCGTCACGTCCAGAGGCTTTGTGGAAAAGGATATGACAGATATCGTCGGGCTGATTGACACGGTACTTTCGTCATGTTCCGTGCATGCCGCAGCGCTTTCCCTCAAGAAAACAGACACTCCCACGCCGGCGCAGCTTGCTGAACTGGAAGAACATGCCAAAGTGCTTGAGACCGTTGCCAAGGCAGTCCATCAGATGACTGCCGGCGTGCCGCTGAATAAATATTGACAATTTGTCACTGGCACGCACATTGATTATAATTAAAGCGTTCCGGCAAAAAGGCCGGGGCGCTTTTTAAGATTTATTTAAGCACTTAATATTATGATTAAACCATTAGCAGACAGAGTTCTGGTTGAGCCTCAGGAGGCCCAGACCCAAACAGCATCAGGCATTTTTATTCCCGATACGGCAAAAGAGAAACCCCAGCAGGGAAAAGTTATTGCCGCAGGCCCCGGCAAAAAAGATGAGCCCATGGAGGTTAAGCCCGGTGACGTGGTCCTCTACGGCAAATATGCCGGTACCGAGGTGACCGTCGAAGACAAAAAATACCTCATCGTGAAACAGTCTGACATACTGGCAATCCTTTAATATTTATTATCATGGCAAAAGAAATAAAATTCAATACCGATGTCCGCTCCAAGATGAAAGAGGGAGCAGACCAGCTTGCAAACGCAGTCAAGGTGACTCTTGGTCCCAAGGGTCGTAATGTGGTAATAGACAAAAAATTTGGTGCACCTCAGGTTACCAAGGACGGTGTTACCGTGGCCAAAGAGGTGGAACTCAAGGA
The DNA here is from genome assembly GCA_902767465.1 of uncultured Bacteroidia bacterium. Lineage (GTDB taxonomy): Bacteria > Bacteroidota > Bacteroidia > Bacteroidales > UBA932 > Cryptobacteroides. The sequence goes on along the minus strand of CACXHM010000175.1, from coordinate 3,181 downwards.
TAAATACGAGAACATGGGTGCCCAGATGGTGAAGGAAGTTGCTTCCAAGACCAACGAGCAGGCAGGTGACGGAACTACCACCGCTACCGTGCTGGCACAGGCCATCATCAATGTCGGCATCAAGAACGTTACCGCTGGGGCCAACCCCATGGACCTCAAGCGCGGTATCGACAAGGCTGTTGCAAAGGTGGTGGAAGAGCTCAAGAAGCAGAGCCAGTCGGTTGGTGAAGATTATTCGAAGGTTGAGCAGGTCGGCACTATTTCTGCCAACAACGACAGCTATATCGGCAAGCTCATCGCAGATGCAATGAGCAAGGTCAAGAAGGACGGCGTCATCACCGTCGAAGAAGCAAAGGGTACCGAAACAGAGGTGAAGGTGGTTGACGGTATGCAGTTCGACCGCGGCTACATCAGCCCTTACTTCATGACCAATGGCGACAAGATGGAGGCTGAACTCAGCAATCCTTCTATCCTCATCACCGATAAGAAGATTTCCACCATGAAGGACCTTCTTCCTATCCTTGAACCCATTGCCCGCGAAGGCAGGGAACTGCTCATTATTGCGGAAGATGTAGATGGAGAGGCTCTTACAACCCTGGTAGTGAATAAGTTGCGTGGCTCTCTCAAAGTCGCTGCCGTTAAGGCTCCGGGATTTGGGGACCGTCGCAAGGAGATGCTGCAGGATATTGCAATCCTCACCGGTGCCACCGTAATCAGCGAAGAGCGCGGCTTTACCCTTGAGAATGCTACCGCCGATATGCTCGGCAAGGCCGAGAAGGTGACCATCACCAAGGAGAATACCACGATTGTGGGAGGCAAGGGAGATGCAGAGGCCATCAAGGATCGCGCAGATCTCATTCGCAAGCAGATTTCTACTACAACTTCCGATTACGACCGCGAGAAACTCCAGGAGCGTCTCGGCAAACTCGCCGGCGGCGTGGCAGTTCTCTATGTCGGCGCAACCACCGAGGTCGAGATGAAGGAGAAGAAGGACCGCGTTGAGGATGCTCTCAATGCTACCCGTGCTGCTGTTGAGGAAGGGTACCTTCCCGGAGGCGGTGTGGCTTACATCCGTGCCGCTGCTGCTCTCTCCGGACTCAAGGGCGAGAACGAAGATGAAACCACCGGTATCCATATCGTGGCCAAGGCTATTGAAGAGCCCCTGCGTCAGATTGCAACCAATGCCGGCGTGGATGCTTCGGTGATTATCAACAAGATTAAGGAAGGAAAGGGCGATTTTGGTTACAATGCCCGCACCGATGAATATGTCAACATGTTCGAGGCCGGTGTGATCGACCCTACAAAGGTTGTCCGAGTGGCTCTTGAAAATGCGGCTTCCGTTGCAGGAATGTTCCTTACTACCGAGTGCGGTATCGTGGATATTCCCGAACCCGCTCCGGCAGCTCCTGCAATGCCCGAAGGCGGCATGATGTAATTTCCCTCCGCTAAAAGCACAATGTCCTGGCATGTCCCGCAAGGGGAGCATGTCAGGACATTGCTTTTCCATGAAAGCCGCTAGTTGCTGCAATTCCCACCGCGAAAAGCAAAGGGCCCGGACGTGTCCTGCAAGGGGAGCCCGTCCTGGCATTGCTTTTCCGGCAGGCCTGCGCTATAAACTGATGAAAAATAATTATATTTGTAGCAACTGAAACTATTAAACCTTATATAATTATGTTCATCGTTCACAGTTACACCCTTGCAGTTATTCTTTGCTTTGTTATCATGCTCTGCTGGGGTTCATGGGGAAACACCCAGAAACTTGCCGCCAAGAGCTGGCGCTACGAGCTCTTTTATTGGGATTATGTAATTGGCATGGTGTTGTTCGCACTCATCATTGCTTTTACTTTCGGAAGCATAGGGGCAGAAGGCCGTCCGTTCCTTGCCGACTTGAAGCAGGCGGCGGGCTCCAGCATCCTTTGGATACTGCTGGGAGGGGTTATCTTCAATCTTTCCAACATCCTTCTTTCCGCATCGACTTCCATTGCCGGCATGTCTGTGGCTTTCCCTCTTGGAGTTGGACTGGCGCTCGTGCTTGGCGTAATCAACAACTACAGGGTTGCCGTACAGCAAGGAGCCAAGACCGGCGATGTCACCCTTCTTGTGATAGGAGTGCTGCTTGTGGTATGTGCAATTGTATTCAATGGCATTGCTGCCAGCCGCAAAGGTGAAAGCGGTATCAGCAAGGCTGACCAGAAAAAGGGAATCGTGCTTGCACTCTGTGCCGGTGTTATCATGTCGTTCTTCTCTTCCTTCGTGATGAGGGCAATGGACACCGCTAATTTCGTAACGCCCGCAGCCGGCAAGGTTACCCCTTATACTGCAATCGTCATATTTACACTTGGTGTTCTGGCAAGCAACTTTATCTTCAACACTATCGTCATGCGCAAACCCTTCGTGGGTGAGCCCGTAAGCTATAGCCAGTATTTCAAGGGAGATTGCAAAACGCATCTTGTAGGTATGCTCGGAGGCGCTATCTGGTGCCTGGGTACGGCGCTCAGCTACATTACTGCCGAGAAGGCCGGTCCTGCAGTGTCGTATGCTCTCGGGCAGGGCGCTCCCATGGTGGCAGCTCTCTGGGGTGTCTTCATTTGGAAAGAGTTCAAGGGCGCTAAGAAGGGCACCGGCGCTTTGCTTGCTGCAATGTTCGTGCTTTTTGTTGCCGGATTGGCATCCATTGTTGTAGCAGGACTTTAACGACTCAGGTCTTTATGATAGACAGAAGGAATTTTTTGAAAGCTGCAGGTGTTACTGCTGCCGCCCTGGCTATTGACGGTTGTAAATCACTGAAGAGTCCGGTTGCCAGTGCAGCAAGTGCCAAACGTATTGTAGGCGCGAATGGAAAAGTGAATGTGGCATTGATCGGTATCGGACACCGTGGAAATGAAAATGCGAAAATGGTCGCGAAGACCGGCCTTGCCAATGTGGTGGCGCTTTGCGACGTAAATCTCGGTGCACCGCATACACTCGAAATCATGGCACAGTTTCCGGAGGCAAAACAGTATAAGGATTTCCGGAAAATGTTCGATGAGATGCATGGCATTATCGAGGCCGTATTCGTATCTACCCCAGATTTCTCGCATTTTCCGATATGCATGAGGGCAATCAAGGAAGGCATTCACGTTTATTGTGAAAAGCCCCTGTGCCGCACTTTCCATGAAAACCAGCTGCTCATCGATGCTGC
>CACXHM010000174.1 GCA_902767465.1 uncultured Bacteroidia bacterium | reverse complement strand
CTCCGCGAGACCCCTCCCAGCGGAGCTGGGCCCCTCCCTCTCAGCGTGCCGAGGGTGGCAGCGGTTTCAGATGTAGACCCGAACCTTTGCGAGGCGATAACCGTCCTCAACGATCTGGCGCACAAACTCAAGGAAAAGCGCTTCAAGGCGGGAGCGGTGGATTTCGACCGTCCGGAGATGAAGGTCGAGGTCGACGAACAGGGCCGGCCGGTAAACGTCTACCAGAAAGTGAGCAAGGAGGCCAACTGGCTGATTGAAGAATTCATGCTCCTTGCAAACCGTACCGTGGCAGAGTTCGTTGCCACTGCAGGTCAGATGAACGGGGTAACTGCAAAGAACGCCAAAACATTCGTTTACCGTATTCACGACGTTCCCAATACTGAAAAACTGGAAAGCCTGAAAGCTTTTGCCAAAGGCTTCGGCTACAAAATGGCCGATTCTTTCGACGGGCGTGCTGCAGCAAAAAGCATCAACGCCCTGATGCAGGCTGCTAAAGACAAGCCGGAATGCGCCGCATTTGAAGACATTGCTCTGAGGGCTATGGCAAAGGCCTGCTACAGTACCGATAACATCGGACACTACGGACTTGCCTTTGACTTTTACACTCACTTCACTTCACCTATCAGGCGCTATCCCGACCTCATGGTTCACCGTCTGCTCACGCTTTACCTTGCCGGAAAAGAAAGCCAGAACAAGCCTTTCTATGAAGAAGAGTGCAGGCATGCTTCGGAACGGGAAGTGATTGCAGCCGAGGCTGAACGTACCAGCACCAAATACAAACTCGTTGAGTACATGCAGGACAAGGTCGGCATGGAGTTCGACGGGCACGTGTCCGGAGTTACCGAATGGGGTATGTATGTGGAGATAGAGCCAAGCAAGGTAGAAGGCATGGTGTCGTTGCGGGAGATAAAGTCAGACTTTTTCGAGTTCGATGAAGCCCGATACCGTCTGGTTGGCAAACGCACCCGCAAGGTGTATAGGCTGGGGGATCCGGTTCGCATCCGGGTAAAAAGCGCCAATCTGGAACAGCGCCTCCTCGATTATGAATTGATAGAAAAACTTAAATAAAATGGCAAACAACTCATTCTTCAGTTTTCTGGCAGGGGCTGCACTTGGTGCAGTTGCCGCCGCTTATCTCCTGTCTGACAAAGGGAAAGATGATGCCGAACGGCTGAAACAGGCAGCCGGCGATCTGGCGGAGAGAGCAAAAAACAAGGCTGGCAATCTGGCGGACTGTGCCATGGAAGCAGTCTCAAAGGGTCTGGACAGCCTTGAAGAGGCCATTAATAAAAAAGACGGCGCCCAAGGCCAGGAGACTGCGGTATGAACAGCAAGGAATACATCGACCTGCGCCTTGAGCAACTGAAGCTGAAAGGAGCTGAAAGCACATCCAGTGCCCTCGGGGCAACGCTGGCATGGGTACTGATAATAGCAGTAGCGCTGCTCGCTATAAGCGTCCTTTCTTTTGCAGGTATCCTTTTCATAGGAAAGGCCTTGGACAACTACGCTCTTGGAGCCCTTATCGTTGCTGGTGTACTGCTGGTGCTGCTCTTTATTCTGATCCTTTGCCGCAAGGTTCTTTTCCGTTCTTCCTTTATCAAGCTTTTGAGCGAAAAGAAGACTCTTGCTGAACTGCAAAGGGCAGAAGAACTTAATGCCGTCAGGCTCGATGCGGCACAGTCACAGGGTCTGTCATGGATAGAAGCAAGCGGCCTCCGGCTTGCCAGAATTATAGTGAGATCATTGAGTCACAAATAAATTTCAAACCAAATAACCTTTATGAAAAAAATTATCAACATCTTCGCAGCTGCAGCTGCAATGCTTTCTTTAGCTTCTTGCGAAGCAGTCATTGATTCCGTAACCAAGAACCCTGTTTTTGAATTTGCAGGAACTACTGTCTACGACGGCCAGTCGGCATTCCTCGGCACGGCAGCAACCTGTAAGATCGGATGGAAAACCGACAACTCCGATATCGTATATCTTCAATACGACGAAAACGGCAAAAATTGCAAAGCCACTTTCACTCTGAATAACAATCTGGTCACCGACGTAAAAATAACCGCAACAAACCTTGATGATGCAACAGTTAATCCGTTCGAAGGCACAATCACAGTGGCCCCATGGAAACTTGTCATCTTCCAGAAAGTCGATGGAAAATGGGAACAGGTATCCCGTGAAGACGAAGACTACTTCCTCTGGTCGGAAAGAAAAGTTGGCGGCTCAAACAGCTTCAAGGTGCAGATGCAGTACCTCAAGGCGAACGGGAGCTATGCCGACATCGATGTCGTTACATACAAACTGAAACTCAACGACAAAGGCAAACACGAAATCACCTGGGCCGGTGATGTCCTTTCTGATAGCCAGGCTGGCGAAAGCACTAAATGCAGCATGGAGTTCACCCTTGACCAGGCGCCGGCAAGCACAAAGTCTGTCACAGCCAAACTCGGCACTAAAACGCATGAAATAAAGATTCTTGCCAAATGATCTATAAATTCGAGCCCATCCTGAAGACCCTTGTCTGGGGCACGGAAAACTGGGTATTGTCCGGAGTAAAGGGGAACGAAACAAAAGTCAAGGGCGGACCGCAGGACGGCAAGACCCTGAATGAAATATACGGAAGAGAGTTCCCCTTGCTCATCAAGTTCATAGATGCGAAGCGAGATCTCAGCATTCAGGTTCATCCCGACGACGAGACCGCGAAGAAGCGCCATGGCTGCAAAGGCAAGACTGAAATGTGGTATATGATAGATGCCGCTCCGGGAGCCCATCTGCTTGCAGGACTCTCGAAGGAAATCACACCGGACGATTACGTCCGCCTGGTGGATGAGGGCAGGATCACTGAGGTTCTCGCCGACCATAAGGTCGCCCCGGGAGATGTATTCTATCTGCCGGCAGGCCGTATCCATGCCATCTGCGGAGGATGCTATCTGGCTGAAATCCAGGAAACTTCCGACATCACCTACCGCATTTTCGACTACAACCGCCCCGGACTTGACGGCAAGCCCCGACAGCTCCATACGCAGGAAGCAAAAGACGTTATTGACTACAAAGTCTATCCCGATTACAAGACGCACTATGAACGCAGGGAAAACGCAGGGGTGGAAGTGGTGCGCTGCCCTTATTTTACCACGAACGTATATGAACTGACGGAATCTCTTGAAATCGACGCCGACAAGGATTTTCTTGTAGTCATGTGCCTCGAAGGGAACGGCCACGTCACCGACGGAGTACAATCAGTTCCTTTAAATGCCGGCGAAGCCCTGCTTGCAATGCACACAAAAAAAATCAGCTTCGTGCCCGAAAGCCCGAAGCTGAAATTGCTGACTACGCATCCCTGATATCAGCGAGGATATTTTTTGAATAACTTTTCGAGAGCAGCGGCAACCCTTTCATCTTTCATAGGGTTGCCACTTTTTGATACCTTGTTGAAGAATACCACCCTATCTGAATACACATCTACGAGCATTGCATAAATGTGTGTGGCCTCATCTTCCGGAATGGAATAGAACGCAATTGTTCCAAGCGTAAGGATTGCAGTTGCAACGCCAAGAAAAGCACCTTTCCACACGGCATTCGAATAAGCTTTCCTGTTCCAGGCCAATCCCTCCGAGAACAAAATAAGCCCATAGCGATCCCCTCTTTCTTTCAGAAGCGAAGCAATCGCCGGAGGCACCCTTGCACCGGTCAGATTCTTTGGAACGACATTCACAAGCGACATGATCTCCCCGTCCAGATATTCCTGCCCGGGGAGACCTACCACGTTGATGGTATCCTTCACCGACAGGTCAATATCGGCCAAAGCAGCGACAATCTTGCCCTGATGCAAAGCGGACAGGGAATCATCATATGCTATCTCGTGTCCGTCGGCATAATATATCCGGCTGTACGGCAGAATAAGCGCCACGTCCTCCGGTTTCTTGTCCATATCCGCCACAAAACGGTATGAACAGGATACCAGAGACAGCAGCAAAAGGGCTAAGACGGCAATGCGCTTCATATCTTCGCTCTGCGAAGGTGCCTTGCGGCGGGTGCCTTGTGCACCCTCATGCGGACAAGTTTGGGAGCGGAAACGGCCCCAGTTCCTCCTTCGCCCTCATACTCGGGAAGGGTAATGGTGGTAACACCGTACTTGCCTGTTGCTGCTCCGCTCGCATTGAAGTCCATAATATAGACTTTGGTCTCTCCGGCACCGTAGTACATGATGTACATTCCTTCTTCATCGGGAGCAAAGCAGAGGTCTGCCATCGTATCGTCCGGATT
>CACXHM010000173.1 GCA_902767465.1 uncultured Bacteroidia bacterium | reverse complement strand
TTCAAATAGTTTTTTGTCCAGCCACCCTTCAAATACCAAATTATTGGAACGAATACATTCGAAAATGCTTGTACCTATTGCATTTCGTAGCAGTTCATCCTCATTGTATGGTGCATTCCCTTCCTGCTTTCTTATAGAAGTTATATCATCTTTTTTCTCCACAATAAGGTGCCTGTCGATACATTCAGAATCAATCATGTATTGTGAGTGCGTCGCATAGATGACAAAAGATTTCTCACTGATCTTCAAAAGTTCGTCTCGCAGGTATCTTGCGCTCGTAGGATAAAGACTGTTGTCCGGTTCATCAATCAGGATAATATCATTTCCTGAGATTTTATTCTTTCTGGAAGGGGCGGAGAGCATCAGGAGAATGCTCACAAAACGTTTGAAACCATCGCTTCGATCTTCAAAGGAATATCGAACCTTGTCCTTGACCTTAATGAGTATTTCAGATCCATTTTGATTCAATTCAATTGAAGTTCCCTTGAAGTCTTTCCAAATGCTTCTAAATGTTGAAGTCACAGAGTCGGATACCTGAGACAAAAGATTATAGTAATCGCCATCTTCAGAACGGGCATTTTCAAACTCTTGCTTAATATTCTCCCTATCACATAGTATAAACAGATTTCTTAGACCCTTGCATGTATCAGGATCATTTACAAAGGAAGCAATATCTACCGATGATGGCAGAAGGTAACTGTCGCTGTACTGCCAATAGTGACATTTGAAGGGATGCTCCAAATACAGTTTCTTAACGACTTCAAAAACTCCGGATTTCACTGTATCAAGATCCGGTCCCTCTTTTACTGTAAAGTCTTTGTCATCAAAAGACCAATATGAATAAAAAGGTTTTTCTCCACTTTTAACTGTTAAACAAGAAAGAAATTCACTGAATGCTTTTCTTACAAAATCGAGCAGGGTCACGGGCTCTTCAAAAACGACTTTCGTTGTTTTCGCATAAGTGTCCGCCACAGTTCTCATTTCATCTTGATTTAATTTGAAAACCGCTCTTATGTAGTACTCATCTATCTTCTCGTTGTTTATTTTCTTCCTTTTATCTTTGTCAGACACTTTATATTCTCCGAATACAGCAGCTATCGCTTTCAGGACATTACTCTTCCCTGCCTCATTTTTCCCAAGCAGGATAAGGCCTTTCCTGTCGAAAGTAACATCTATATCTTTGATAGACCTAAAGTTATGGATAATGATTTTATACAGCTGCATATCGTAAATAGTTACATATAGGTTTACTCTTTTTATACATATCTTCCCGCCTTGCACAAAGCATTAAATTCTTGCAGGGCTTCGACGAATTCACTTGCATTCAGGAAGTAACTGGGATAGGCTTCCTGAAGTTCCTTCATGTCGGACACAGAAACCAGAACCACGGCAGAGGTGGCATCGTTTATTGACTTTTCCACATCGGAATAGTATCTGGTAGCTTCTTCCAAAGCATCCGAGCGGTAGTGCCTCAATTGAACGCTCCGTTCGGCAAACTGGATAAAGATAACAGCATAACCTGCCTGCAGGTTATATTCTTCCGAAATCTTTACTGCGCTGACCAGTGCCTGCAATTGATCCAGAAAATTGTTTTCCTGTTCCAGCCGTGCATATTCCACACAAAAATCCCTTTCGGAATAATCAGCAAAAGCTGCAGCGACCGGCATCCCTTCCTTTCTTGCAAAGACAGCACTTGACAGTCTGAAAAAAGATAGCCACCGTTCATCGCCTATGCCAGCTTTAAGGGATGACTTTGAGATAAGTTCCGCCGTCTCCACAGCCATAGCCCAATCGTGCTGGAGGCGAGTCCTTATCTGAAGTTCAACCCTCAATCCATCATAAACCGAGTCGTCGCTGACGTACTTGTAGGCAAAATGGATGCTCCTGTAGCCGCTCTCCTTTGGGTTCTCCACATAATCATAGACATGTCTGTCGAGGATAAAACTCGGCAAAACGGACGATGCGATAATCTCTTTCGCTTTAAGTAGCGATGGGATATCCTCGAACACGAATCGGGCGCCGCCGATATCCTGAAGCCCTCCCAGCCCCATTTGTGGATTATGTTTCAGTTTGGCTATAATGGAAGTCATTCGCTTTAAGCGATGCGACGAGAATGCGGCGCTGACTCCTTCTTTGGCAAGGACGTCCGTTACCTGTCCTACCAATTCCGTGAGAGGTTTCATGTGCAAAGATCTCCAATCCTCAACGATCAGATTTGCGTCAATGTACGGAAAACCTGTTTCGGGACCGGCCAAAAGGGCTTTCCCGGCAACGTTAATTTTATTTCGTGAGTACTTCATGTGTTTCAATTCTATTTTCCTTCAAACACCCTCTTCACCGCCTCGTAGCTCTCCAATGTGCCGATGTCGTAGCGGGGGCCGGGCATCTCCCAGGCGTGGACGCGCGTGCGGGTGCAGAGCCAGGCGAGGAAGCTTCCGGGGGCATCGGTGCCGCAGCCGGCGGCTATCCCTTCGGCCACCTTCGGCACGTCGGCGGAAGCGATGTAGTAGAACGGAGGGCAGCACCAGTTGCCTTTCGGCTGCGCGGGCTTCTCTTCCATCGAGAGCACCAGGCCGCAAGCGTCCACCTCGGCTACGCCGGATTTGCGCAGTCGCGCAGGGTCGGCTTCGTAGTAGCGCATGAGGCAGGTGGTGCCGGTGGTGCGCGCGTACGAAATGAAATCTCCAAGACTAAATGAAAGGAGGTTGTCGCCGGCGATCACCAGCAGGTCGTCCCCTGCCAGGCCTGACTCATGGTCCTCACAACCGGCAGCAATCGCCTCGATGCCGAGTTGGATGTCGCGCACCGCCCCGAGGCGCCCCTCGTTCGTAACGGATCCGTCATCGATCACGCGGATACAGGCCTTCGGACAGGCAATGCCCGTACCGGGCTCCCCTTGCGGGACACGGACGGGCCCTTTGTCTGTCGCGGCGGGTTCATCGGCCCCTTTCAGGATGCTGGCGATCTTGCCTGTCGCGGCAGGGTCGGCATTCGGACGGGCAATGCCGGGATCATCAGCCCCTTGCAGGGCGCGGGCGGTCTCTTTGCCTGCCGCGGCAGGGTCGGCATTCGGACAGGCAATGCCGGGATCATCGGCCCCTTGTGGGTCATGACCCGGCCCTTTGCCCGTCGCGGCGGGCCTTTCCGCCGCCCAGGCATCAAAGATCCCCGCGAACTTATGATTACTCACCACGACATATTCATCCACCAGCGGCGAGCCGTCAGGGCCAACAACACTGTCAATATCTTCAATCAGCCAATCAAGTATGGGCTTCCCGCCGACCTCAAGCAGAGGCTTGGGAAAATTCTCGGTAAGAGGATAAAGCCGCGTGGCGTAGCCTGCGGCAAGAATCAGGCATTTCATATCTTAATTCCGTCTGCACTGCTGCAAATAAAAGCAGCGTATTTGCCTTCCATCTCCGGGAAGGATTTCAGGTATTCTTCACTTACGCTCCGCACCACGCTCTCCTCATACGCCGGATCAATCAGCGCCATGCAGCAACCCTTGAAGCCGGCTCCGCTGAAGCGTCCGCCGTAGATTCCGTCCGTGCGGGTCATTATCTCATAGAGGCGTATCTGCTCCGGAGCTCCGGACTCCCAATTGTGGATGCTGCTCCAGCCGGATTCGAACGACAGGCGGCCGTACTCCTCGATATCTCCCCTCCTCCAGGCCTCCACAGCCTTCTCCACGCGCTCGAACTCGGTATACCAGTGCTCGCAGCGCTTTGCCCACTGCAGGGGAAGACGTTCCTTATACTGCTCATACACTTCCCTCGGCACGTTCCTGGCCATCGCCTCGCGGAACTTCCCGTACTCCATCCCGGCGAAGGCCTGCAGGGCATAAACCCCCGAACGGAGCTCGTCCACACGCATGTTGAACTTGGATCCGAAGAGGTTGCGCTCCAGCCCCGAAAAGAAAATCGCAATCTTCCAGGGCTTCATTGCTGGGTTCGTGGGAATCAGTTCGTAGCTCCCGTCAAGGGTGTCGAGATAGAGAAGGTGCCCTTCCTGGCTCAGCACTTCGCAGCTCTGATCGAGTTTACCCACCGACACTCCCACGTAGTTTCTCTCGGCATCGTAGGCCATGTCTATCAGTTCCTGCGGCTCCAGGCTTATGCCGTTCACCGAGCAGAGTGCTTCCAGGAATGCGATGATGACCGCAGCAGACGAGGACAGTCCTCCGATGGGAAGGCTCCCTTCGATGACCCCGCACACGCCCACCTTCAGGCGGTAGTTCTTTTCCAACGAGAGGGTGGCTCCGCGGAGGTAGTCCGCCCAGTCGTCAACCTTCTTCTCGGGCACGGAGCTGATGTGCCACTGCGCACGCTTGGGAAACTGCAGCGAGGTCATTTCCACCACTCCGTTATGTTTGGCGGCGTATGCAATGTGCAGACCCTTGTCGATAGCGAAGCCCGTCACCTTGCCCAGGTTGTGGTCGGAATGCGCGCCCACGGGACAGATGCGGTAAGGGCAGAAAGCCACCCCTTCGGGGTCTCGGCCGTATATTTCGGCAAATCTTTGCTGACAGTTCATCATTTCAGGGGATTTTTATCGGATTTATACCACTTGGCAAATTCGGCGATGCCTTCGTGCAGGCGCACGTGAGGCTTGTATCCTACCTCCGCCTCCAGCAGGGAGGTATCGGCATTGGTCTGATACACGTCTCCGGGCTGCATGGGAAGGAATACCTTCTTTGCCTCACAGCCCATCGCCTGCTCTATTTCGGAGATAAAGTCCATCAACTTCACGGGATGGCTGCAGCCGATGTTATACACGCGGTAGCGAAGGCCGTTGTTATCGGGCGCCGGCTCCCTGTCGATGCAGCGGACAGTGCCTTCCACAATGTCGTCGATGTAGGTAAAGTCGCGGATCATGTCTCCGCCGTTGAATACTTTGATGGCTTCTCCCCTGCTGATTGCGGATGCGAAGAGCATGGGACTCATGTCCGGACGTCCCCAAGGACCGTAAACGGTAAAGAAGCGCAAACCGGTCATGCTTATGCCATAGAGTTTGCAATAGGCATGGGCCATGAGTTCGTTACTCTTCTTGGTGGCCGCATACAGGCTCACGGGACTGTCCACCTTGTCGGCCTCGCTATATGGCACCCTGGCATTCATGCCGTACACGCTGCTCGAAGATGCATACACCAGATGTCCCACGCCAAAGTTTCTGCAAGCTTCCAGGATATTCAGGAATCCGACAAGATTGCTCTGAAGATAGGCATAAGGGTTGGTGATGCTGTAGCGCACACCCGCCTGTGCGGCAAGGTTTACAACCTTGTCGAAACGTTCTTTTTCGAAGAGGGCATCCAGCGATGCCTTGTCGGCAAGGTCCATTTTCAGCACATTCAGGCCGAATTCTTCCAGACGGCCGTATTTCAGGCGCACATCGTAATAATCATTGAAATTGTCGATCCCCACGACATCATCGCCCCTCTTTACGAGTTCGGCCATGAGTTTGGATCCGATGAATCCGGCGGCGCCGGTAACGAGTATTTTCATAATTGGATACTATTCTGCCTGTCCGGCAATGCAACAAAAAACAAAACCGGACCAGGAAAGGTTCTGCCGGGTTTTTCCGGAAAGCGGCCGGGCTCCTGTCCAGGAGTGTACCGCAACCTTTGCCTCGCGCGCACGCGAGACAGACAAATATAGCAAATTAAATTATATCTTCTTCAGATAACTTATGGGAATATTGGAAATTGCAACAACTGCAACCCCTTCAATCACAACGAGAAGTTTGCGATCGCGTTTAATGCGTTTCACAACGCCTCTGGCACCCTTGTAGATGCCATCCGTCACCTCCACCTGATCCCCCAGAACGGGGCCTTCATAGCATTCGATATCCTTTCCGTGATCGGTGGAAGTGATATACATGAAGAGTTCCATCTCCTTTTCGCGAATGGGTGTAGGTTCGGTTTCTCCCCTGTCGCGATATATCATGAAATCGTCCGGATAAAGTTCCTTGAACTGTTTGAGGGCTTTCGCGGTAGTGTGTACGAAAAGCAGCGACGGCACTATCTGAACCTCCCTGCTGCGCATGTGTCCGTCCACCACGTCCTCCTCCATACGCATGGCCATATAAGTGCCGATCTGCTTCTTTTCCGCCTCCTTCTTGATCTGGAAGATGTGCCCTTTGAAAACACGCAGCGCGTACCAACGGGCTTCGTCGGCTACGCGCTGCGTTTTGGATTCGGACATACCGGGCTACTTCTTTGCGAAGAAGTCCTTGGCCTTTTCAGCTTCTACCAGCTGCTCGTTGAAAATGTAAGCCCCTGTCTTGGGCGACTTTTCCATGCGGATGACCTTTACCATGCTCTTGGCACCGGCCTTCGCGGCGAATGTTGCAACGGCTTTCTTTGCCATAACTTAATCTCCTATGGGTTTACTTTATTTCACGATGCACGGTAACCTTCTTCAGGTAGGGATTGTATTTCCTGCGCTCAAGACGGTCCGGTGTGTTCTTCTTGTTCTTGGTGGTGATATAGCGGCTCATTCCGGGTACTCCGCTTTCTTTCTGCTCGGTGCATTCGAGGATGACCTGCACCCTGTTGCCTTTAGCTTTCTTTGCCATAACTCAAAAATTTAAACAAGGTTCACGAGTCCAGCCTTTTTGGCTTTTTTGAGGGTTGCATCCAGACCATTCTTTTCGATCTCACGGATACCCTTGCAGGACACTTTGAGGGTTACGAATCTCTGCTCCTCCTCGCTCCAGAACTTCTTGTTCTTGAGATTAAGGGAGAAGTCGCGCTTGGTGCGCAGTTTGGAATTGGCAACGTTGTTGCCTTTCATCCTCTTTCTTCCGGTTACTTGACAAACCTTAGACATAGTTTTATACTTTTAAAATTTTACTTTTCCAAATCGTTTCCACCGTATGCTGCGGGGGAATTTATGCCCCTGGTCGGTGGAGAGCCATATTACTGCAGGCGTGCCGGCTATGTGGTCTTCGGGAACGAATCCCCAGTACCTGGAGTCCAGCGAGTTGTGCCTGTTGTCTCCCATCATGAAGTAGTAATCCTGCCCGAAGGTCCAGGAACCTGCTTCGATGGCCGCTTGCAAATCGGCATGTTCATAATCACGAATGACTCTTTCATAAAGCGGCAGCGTATGTGCGTTCAGTTCCACCGTGGCCCCTTTTGCGGGGATCACGACAGGGCCGTAGCAATCGCGGGTCCATCCATATCCGTCGGCGTACGGGAACACGAAGGTGTCGGTACTGTCGATGTTCAGGCTGACCTGCGCAACGGCCGGAACCTTTCGCAGCTGTTCCAGCATGTCGGCCGTAAGCGGCATTGCCGGGTAACCGGGGAGCCGGGAATCGTACCACAGTTCCTTCACGTTCAGTCCCAGCTTGTCAATGGTCTTGGCGTTAAGTTTGCCTCCGGTCGTAGTGACCTTGTAGCTGAGCTGCACACCGGGCCATACCGTCTGCTGTTCCCCGTTTACCCACACAAGTCCGTCCCGGACCTCAAGGGTGTCGCCGGGGACTGCCACGCAGCGCTTTACATAGTGGTCCGTCTTATCCGCAGGGCGGACAATCACAGGACCGAGTCTGTCAATGATCTGTTGCCTTCCCATCATGCGCGAAAGCATGTAGTAATCTTCTGCAGGGGCTTTGCGCAGAACGGTATCTCCGTTCGGGAAGTTGAAGACCACGATGTCCCCTCTTTTTACATTCCGCAGACCTTTCAGGCGGCGATACCGGTTTTGAATCAGTTTAGAGTAGGATTCACGTCCGAATATCGTATTGTGCGTAAAAGGGACGGTGAGCGGTGTCTGGGGCACCCGCGGTCCGTATGTCAATTTGCTCACGAAGAGATGGTCGCCCGTATAAAGGCTGCTCTCCATCGATGAGGAAGGAATCTTGAAGGCCTGGAAAAAGAAAATATTGATGAAGGTTACGACCACAACTGCGAAAATGATCGCATCGAGCCAGCCGTCTTTCTTCCAGAAACGCCATTTGACCTTTTTGCTTACGCAGAGGTCGAACACTACGGCGAGTCCGAAAAGCCACCAGTAATTCCCCAGCCAGATTACCCATGCCAAATAGAGCAAAGCCCAAAAAGCGAACTTCACCCATTTGTTCCGGGTAATTTCCTTCAGTTTCACTTCAGGCTATTTTACCGAATTGATGATGGCTTCGAACGCCTGCGGATTGTTCATGGCGAGGTCGGCGAGAACCTTGCGGTTGAGCGCGATTCCCTGCTTTGCGAGCCCACCCATAAACTGGGA
>CACXHM010000172.1 GCA_902767465.1 uncultured Bacteroidia bacterium | reverse complement strand
TTTTGCTGTCGGACTCCGGAACTATGATCGGAGGATTTTCTGCCGGGACCTTCCAGGATTTGTGGCTTTTTCAAGGAAGGTCCTGAGTTTTCTGCCGGGACCTTCCAGGATTTGTGGCTTTTTCAAGGAAGGTCTTGGTTTTTCTGCCGGGACCTTCCAGGAATTCGGGCCTTTTCAAGGAAGGTCAACGGTTGTGGGAGAATGTCTATTTCAACCGGCAACGGGAGAGCCTCTCAGCTTGTTCTTGCGAAATGATGCCGGAGTTCAACAGTCCGTTGGGGGTGAGGGCTTCGGGCGGATTGTGGTCGCGGTAGAAGACAATGTCGCGGGCTGTCTGCCAACTCCTGATGTGGGGGTGGTTGCGAATATCCTCCAGCGTCCCGCTCCAGAATGGATACGGCTCGGCGGGGGAACAGCAAATGAGGTCTTTGAGGCCATCATACTTCTGCTGGTCGAAATGCCAGATTTCCATCAGCTGTTCAGGACAACTGTATCCCCTCAGTTGCTCTCTATATTCTACCATACGGTGTGCAAACCATCCTCCGATGCCCGGGAGTGTATCGAATGCTGCAGAATCTGCTTTGTTGATGTCGATTTTTGGGATATCTATAAATGGTTCAAGGCGTTTGAAGACAGAATCGGAGACAACAAAACTCCTGGCGAAATCAGCTTTTCTCCGAAACCGCCCTCCTTTTTCCCTATAATTCAGGATGGAAGCCGCCTGCTTTTCTGTAAACCCGAGACGCACCAGATCTTCGGGACTCACGGTGTTAGGATCGAAGCGGAAACTTTCCATACGACGATGCGGCGATGATTCATACAAAGCCCTGGCACGTGGGCTGTGATTCGAAAGCCGGTTCCCCGCGGAAGTCCTGCTCCGGTAGCGGCTGATGTCGGGCCTTTCTTCACTGGCCTTGTTCTTCCCGCTGCCCGGGTTTGGACCGGAGCTGTCGAAGTGTCCTGCAGATAGCGGGCCAGATGCTGATAGAACTTGTTCCGGCGACAGGCTTTCGACAAACACTGTATCCGGATGGTCGCGATGCGCAACTATCTGCGCCACGGCAGCCCTATGGACAAACAGGGCAAGTTCGAAGCCAAGGATGAGAAATGCGAGGGCCACAGCCCCCGTCTTGAACGAAGTTTTCATAGTTTTATTGTTTTTGCCGACGCAGTACGCCGGTTCGTTTAGCCCTTATATTTGTTGCGGTGCTCTTCCTTTACTTCGGGGGCGCCCGCCACTACGATTACGATTTCTCCCTTTGGTGCCGATGCCCGAAAATGTTCCAGCACTTCGGCAAGACTGCCCCTCACGTGCTCTTCATGCATCTTTGAGATCTCCCTGGCGACGCTTGCCTGGCGGTTCTCACCGAAAACTTCCACAAATTGCTCCAGGGTTTTTACCAGGCGAAGCGGAGACTCATAGAAAACCATTGTCCTGTGTTCGGCTGCCAAGGCTTGCAGGAGCGTCTGCCGCCCTTTCTTCTGTGGAAGGAAACCTTCAAAGCAAAAGCGGTCGCAGGGCAGTCCGGACGATACGAGGGCGGGGATGCATGCTGTTGCTCCGGGAAGAGTCTGCACTTCGATGCCTTCTGCGGCACAAGTGCGCACCAGAAGAAACCCTGGATCGGAGATACCGGGTGTGCCGGCATCGCTCACCAAAGCCACGTTCCGCCCGGAGAGGATGATCTCTTTTATTCGTTCAACGCTCTGATGTTCGTTGAATTTGTGGTGCGGCTGAAGGGGCTTCCGGATGTCGTAACGGTCCAGCAGCACCGCGCTGGTTCGGGTGTCTTCTGCAAGAATCAGGTCGGCTTCCTTCAGAACTTCCACGGCCCGGAAGGTCATGTCGTCGAGGTTCCCCACGGGGGTGGGCACTATGTAAAGTTTCCCTTTCATTATCGGCACAAAATTATTACATTTGCTCTCATAAATCTCGGTGCATGAAACAATGATGCAAATCCGGGTTTTATATGATCAGGCTCCGTGCCTGAAGAATCGGCTGACGACAAATTTAACCAAAATGTACGCAGAAAACAATACCAAAAAGAGGGGCTGTATCGAAGTTGTATGCGGCTCCATGTTCTCGGGAAAGACGGAAGAGTTGATCCGCAGGCTCCGCAGGGCACAGTTTGCAAATCAGGTAATAGCAATTTTCAAACCTTCAGTGGATAATCGTTATTCAGATGTGGAGGTTGTTTCGCATGATTCGCACAGTATTACCAGCAAGCCCATCAAGGATGCCGCCGAGATGCTTAAAGTCGGTCCCGAAGTGCAGGTCGTTGGTATTGACGAGGCCCAGTTTTTCGGAGAAAACCTGGCTGCGGTCTGCCAGGCGCTGGCAAACCGCGGCGTCCGCGTCATCGCGGCCGGCCTCGACACTGACTATCTCGGAAAACCCTTCGGTCCGATTCCGGCCCTTATGGCTATAGCCGAAGACGTGCAGAAAGTGCATGCCATCTGCGTCAAATGCGGGGGTCTTGCAAATCACTCGCATCGCCTCAGCAAAAGCCGCAAACTGGTGGTCCTCGGCGAAAAAGACATTTACGAGCCCCTTTGCCGTGAATGCTTCAACAAGGCTCTTGCCGAAGAATAAGACGCGGAGGCTGTCCGTGTGGACTAAGTGCTTATTGCTCAATATGTTGTACAATTCTCCTATGCCGAAAACAGTGGAGAAGAATTGTGTAACCATTTGAGAATTAAGCGGTTGTTCCCACGCGGCCATGTCGCTGCCCCTTTCCAACCGCCCTCTGCGCCTCGCCTTGGTCGCCCCGCCACTCCGCTGCTTCATGCATTCGGATCCGAGATACCAATCATAGTCGAAAATATTTTCGCAATTGCCATTCTTGTGCGCCTGTCATAAATTTTAGTTGGCGGACCAGATCCCTTTTTTTGTCATCAGACTGGCGAAGTGCGTCTTTAACGCTGCCAAAACCGAAGTCATTGATGAGTGCTGCAGAGATAGCCGGGTAAATCTTGTGTCCGCCCGGTTCAAATACTTCGTTTATTTCATATTCGCTGCCTTGGTTCGATGCGAATGCAAGACACATTTTGTCATAACTCCCGTATAACGAAATCAGTGCTTTGTAGTCTATGCAGTTGTATTGTGTAATTATGTAGTCCGTCAGTTGATTCTTTTCAACTCTGGATAACTTAGAAAACAACCGGTTAAGCAAAGCGTGATTGAGGCCTTTGCCCTGTTTTCTGAAAGCATCGATTTCTTTTAATGCACCCCGAAGCGGCATTGACGCAATATTCAGTCTGATCCTTTCGGAAAACGGATTTGCAGATTCCGCGTAGGCCAAAAAAGACCAGCGGTAATATTCGGCTCTGATACACAGTCCTTTTTCACAGGGATTGTTGTATAAGTAAGAACACGCTGTCCTTATTGCCTTGTCGCCTGTTTTGACCGCACAACCAAAAGTATGGTTGAAAATCTGTCCGCGATTTCCAAAACTTGTGTTCAGGGCAATGGAATAATCCCTTGTGTAGTCCCTGACAAAAGCAGATACCCGATTGCGGGAGTCTGCCTGCGCCAGATTGTGAAGGTGGTCGTACATCGGGCAGATGCCAATCAACTTGACATCGTGTTTTCGCGACGCTGTACAGATGATCGAAAAGTAGACCAGAAAATCCGTTGCAGTATAAAATAGCAACATCCCGTCAAGGGTGTTTTGATAGATGTGAAGTAGTTTCATAGTTTTTATGGTGGAGCTAACTAATTGTCCACCAGCTATTTAATCAATTCTTCTCCCGTTATTTCGAGGGAGAAGAATTGGATAATTTATTGATTTTCACCAAGTTGTCTCCATGACCATGGCCAAATCCGCCTCTGCACCCGTTCCGTGCTTCACTGCCACAAGGAGGCCGCCTCTGCACCCGCACGTCGGCCGGTCTACCACAGAACTGCATTTCGCCCCCGCACTCGCACGCTTCTCCACCTGCAGCTCTACGCTGGCCGCGCACGAACGCCCGCTACCGATACTTTTCGCTTTGTTCGGCAATAAGTTCGTCGAGCACGCCAGGGTCGAAATAATTGATCTTCATTGCACGCTTTACGGCAGCAAGGGTCTCAGAAGCAACGGCGCGCGCTGCCTCGGTGCCTTTGCGGAGCACTTCGTACACATAAGGGATATCTTTTTCGAATTTTGCACGGCGTTCGCGTATGGGAGCGAGGGTGTCTTCCAGAACGGCAAAGAGAAAGTTTTTGCACATCACGTCGCCCAGGCCTCCGGCACGGTACTGTGCCTTCATCTCGTCGAGCGAAGCGAATGAGAACGAAACTTTTTTGCCCACGAAGCATGAAGCAAATTTCTCGAAATGCTCGGGCTTGCAGAAGGCATCCAGATAAGTGAAAACGGTGTTGCCTTCCACCTTGCCGGGATCGCTCACCTGAAGGTGGCCTGGATCGGTGAACATGCCGCGGATTTTTTCGCGCACTGTGTCGGAATCATCGCTAAGATAAATGCAGTTGCCGAGGCTCTTGCTCATCTTTGCCTTGCCGTCGGTGCCGGGAAGACGCATGCACGAAGCATTGTCCGGCAGCAGTATCTCCGGTTCCACAAGCACGGGGGCATAGGTGGAATTGAACTTGCGCACGATTTCGCGGGTCTGCTCGATCATAGGCTCCTGGTCTTCTCCCACCGGCACCACTGTGGCATTAAACGCGGTGATGTCCGCTGCCTGGCTGATGGGGTAGCAGAAAAATCCGACCGGAATACCAGCTTTGTTGTCTGCAGACGCGGCGGATCCAGATGTGCCGGCCCCCGCTGCATCGGCATCTGTTCCGACTCCAGCTCCGCTGAACCCGCGAAGCGCCATTTCCGCCTTCACGGTAGGATTGCGCTGAAGCCTCTGTACCGTCACCAGGTTGTTATAGAAGAAGGTGAGTTCGGTGAGTTCACTTATCTGGCTCTGTATGAACAGATTGGATTTTGCCGGATCGAGCCCTACGGACAGATAGTCCAGTGCCACTTCTATGATATTCTGACGCACCTTTTCGGGATTGTCGGCATTGTCGGTAAGCGCCTGGGCATCGGCGATCATTATGAATATTTTGTCGAATTCCCCGCTGTCCTGCAATTCCACACGGCGGCGGAGCGATCCTACGTAATGTCCGATATGGAGCCGCCCCGTGGGGCGGTCTCCGGTAAGGATGATTTTCTCTTTGCTCATCAGTCTTTCACAGCTTTAAGAGCCTCGCGGATGCGGGCTTCAATCTCATCGGCAAGTTCAGTGTTATCGCGCAGCAGCTGCTTGACTGCCTCGCGTCCCTGGGCGAGTTTGTCGCC
>CACXHM010000171.1 GCA_902767465.1 uncultured Bacteroidia bacterium | reverse complement strand
GCAGATTCCCCAATATGGAACGGGTAAGGGTTCGTGTGGCAGTGCTGGTGGCACTCTTGATAGCTTTGTTCGCTATGTTCTTGCCACTCGTAGTAGCTGATTTCTTTCCTGTAACAGAATTGGCTACGGCTGTGCCAACCGATGCAGTGACACTTGTAATGACTGCACCTGCTGCCGCCTTTGCTATCTTGCTGAAAATGCTTGTCGTCCCTTTGGAATTACCGTTGGCTTTGGCCGCTTTTTCGCTCTTTGCCTTTTGCTCTTCGATTGCCGCTTCCTGTGCGGCCTGCTCCTCGGCAGCTTTCTGTGCATCGGCAAGCAGAACCTCGAAGGCGCTCTCCCGATCAATAGGATTGTCGTATTTGCCGGCAATCATCGAAGAGTTGATAAGCTGCTTGCGCTGAGCTTCGCTTATTGCTCCGATCTGGCTGAGAGGGAAGAGTATTTTTGCTCTTTGAACGATTTGGGGGGCGCCCTTTTCGTCGAGGAAGGATACCAGAGCCTCACCTGTGCCAAGTTCCATAATGGCATCCGCCGTCTTGAATTTAGGGTTGGCACGGAAGGTGTCTGCAGCAGTCTTTACTGCCTTCTGGTCCTTCGGGGTATATGCGCGGAGTGCATGCTGCACCCGGTTGCCCAGCTGGCCAAGGATGGATTCTGGAATGTCGGTAGGGGACTGCGTGATGAAATATACTCCCACGCCCTTGGAACGGATGAGTCGAACGACTTGCTCTATCTTATCTACCAAAGCCTTTGGCGTCTCATCGAAGAGGGTGTGCGCCTCGTCGAAAAAGAACACGAACTTGGGAAGATCCATGTCGCCTACCTCCGGCACTTTGGAATAAATCTCTGAAAGCAGCCAGAGCAGGAACGTGGAATAGAGTTTGGGATTCTGCATCAGTTTGTCTGCTGCAAGCACGCTGAGTATGCCTTTGCCGTTATTGGTCTGAAGCAGATCGTAAATATCGAAGGCGGGTTCGCCGAAAAACTTTTCAGCACCCTGGCTTTCCAGACTGAGCAGAGCCCTTTGAATGGCACCGACGCTGCCGTCGGTGACATTTCCGTAAACAGTCTTGTATTCGGCCGCGTGGGAGGAAACGTAGTTTACCATTGCACGCAGGTCCTTGAGATCCAGCAGCAACAGGCCTTTGTCGTCGGCGACGCGGAAGATGATGTCCATCACGCCGCTCTGCACCTCATTGAGTCCGAGAAGACGGCTCAGGAGCATAGGGCCCATGTTCGAAATCGTGGTACGCATGGGATGTCCCTGCTCGCCGAACACGTCATATACTCGTACCGGGCAACCGGCGAACTGGGGATTCTCAATACCGAATTCGGGCATTCTCTTCTCGATGAATCCGCTCATGGATCCAGGCTGGCTGACGCCGCTCAGGTCTCCCTTCATGTCGGCCATGAAGCAGGGAACACCTGCCTGACTGAAAGTTTCTGCAAGCACTTGGAGCGTTACTGTCTTTCCTGTACCGGTAGCTCCGGCGATAAGTCCATGGCGGTTGGCCATTTTGCCGCAAATCGATATAGGGCCTTCTTGGCAATGGGCGACATAGAGCCCACGGGTGGAATCAAGCATAATCTCAATTATTTTTCACAATATACGAAATTTTATCTTTTTCCGTGTTTCTTGTGCCCGCGTTTGTTTTTCTTGGAAATGACATATCCTGCTGCAAGTGCGACGATTGCGATTACGATGATGATATAGGTCATGGAATTGGCATTGTCTCCCTTTACCCGTGACCACATTGCAAGGAGTTTGTCGGTATCCTGACCCCAGTCGTGCTCAAGTGCACAGCGGTCTATAACTGCCTGGTCGGGGTAGAGGACAGGATTCACGCGTACGCTGTCGGCATCGGGACCGAAGAAGTAAGTGAGATTGATTGGATCATATTCTTCGTCAATCTGACTCTCGAGAACCTCGATTGCACCATTTGCAGCTACATATCCGGTTTCTTCCATATTGCGTATGGCAATGTCGGGACGGCACATGAAGTCAATGAAATAACTCGCCGCTTTGACATTCTTGGCATATTTGGGAATCACCCATCCGTCGAACCATACCGTGCTGCCTTCCTCCGGTACAATGTAATCGAGGGTGACGCCCACTTCTGCGGCTTCTTCAATGGCCCAGACTGCATCACCGCTCCAGTTCAGCGAAACGACTCCGCGTCCCTTTGTCATCTGATCCTTGCCGAAATCGGCTTCCCAGCCAAGGACACCGTCCTTGACCTGTTTCAGATAACTTTCAACGGCGGCAATGGATTCATCGGAAGAATCCCACATGAGTTCCTGCAAAGTAACGCTGCCTTCCTTGAGTTCTTTCTGCTTGAGATAAATCAGAACGGGACCATATACATCTCGCGGCGCATCCTTGATAAGAATCTGACCGGCAAATTTGGGATTGCGGATCACATCCCATGTGCCGGCTTCTTCGGGCGTTACTTCTTTCGTGTTGTAAATAATGCCGGTCGTTCCCCACATATAAGGCACTGAATAGTCGTTCGCGTCGAAATCCGGGTTGATTTCCCTGAACATCTTGAGCATGTAGGGCGATTTGTTAAGTGAAATGTAGTTTATTGAATCCGGAATTGCCGCAAAATCAAGAGGAAGGATCAATCCCGTATTCAACATCCGTTCAATGATGTAATCGGAAGGGCAGACGACGTCGTAATCCTCGTGTCCTTTTTCAATTTTTGAGAGCATGGTCTCGTTGACATCGAATGTCTGATACACGACATGGATGTCTTCGCCGGTCTGCGCCTTGTACCACTGCTCAAATTCCGGCAGAACGGACTCGTCGATGTAGTCCGACCAGTTGTAAACCTTGAGAATCTGCTCCCGGTTCGAAGAGCAGGAAACGGCTGCGGCAAGTACGGCCGCGATTGCTAGCAGTTTTTTCATTTTTTATCTGAATTCTTTGATTGACGGATGTTGATAACAAGGAGTACCACCAGGATCACAAGGAAGATGATGGTCATGAGAGGTTTAAGTTCCGGAGTCAGGCCTCCCTTGCGAGCATCGGTATAGATGTATGTTGAAAGGGTATCCAGACCTATGGTTCCGCGTGTA
Source organism: uncultured Bacteroidia bacterium (assembly GCA_902767465.1). Lineage (GTDB taxonomy): Bacteria > Bacteroidota > Bacteroidia > Bacteroidales > UBA932 > Cryptobacteroides. Next base: position 1,226 of record CACXHM010000171.1, on the reverse strand, counting down.
AAGAAAGTTACGGCGAAATCGTCCAGACTCATGGTAAAGGACAGGATGAATCCCGATATCATGCCGGGCCGGAGGGCCGGCACCAGCACCTTGCGGAGTGCCTGGGCGGGAGTCGCCCCGAGGTCAAGGGCGGCTTCGTAAATATTGGGGTTCATCTGGCTCAGTTTCGGCATTACGTTCAGCACGACATAAGGTGTGCAGAAAGTAATATGAGCAAGCACTACGGTCGTGTATCCCTGAGAAATGTGCAGAAACACGAAAAGCAGGAACAAAGATACGCCCGTGATGATGTCCGGGTTAATCATCGGAATGTTGTTCAGGAAGGTCATTGCGTTTTTCCTGCGACCTTTCATATTGTATATACCAATTGCTGCAACGGTGCCAAGCAGCGTGGCAGCCAGCGATGCAATCAAGGCAATCATCAGGGTATTCTCTACGGCCGAAAGCAATCCGGAAGAATTCTGCATGGTGCCGGAGAAAAGATTCCGGTACAACTTCAGAGAGAACCCGGTCCAGTTGCCCAGGCTCTTTGCTTCGGTGAAAGAGAAGACAGCTATGAACACGATAGGGGCGTAGAGAATGATCAGTATCAACCAGATATACAGCCGTGCAAATATTTTCGTCCGGTTCTTCATCAGATGGTTCCTCCGTTTGCTGCTTCTTCCGTGTCGTTCCCCTGGAAGAATGTGGTTATACCTATTATGACCAGCATGATTAGTGCAAGTGCTGCACCGTAATTCCACATCGAATTATTGATATTCTCCTGAATGATGGTACCGAAGAGTTTGATCTTATTGTTGGTAAGGAACTCGGAAATGGCAAATGTTGAAACCGTTGGCATGAAGACAATCATTACTCCGCTGATGATTCCCGGCATGGAGAGGGGGAGCGTGACCTTGCGGAATACTTCTCCCGGGGTTGCTCCGAGATCCTGCGCGGCTTCGGCGTACGACTTGTCCATCTTGTTCAGGACATTGTAGATGGGATAAATCATGAATGGGAGGTAATCGTAGCACATACCGAAGAGCAGGGTTCCCTTACCGAGGGGGATGCCTGCCATATTGAACAGTTCGGCCGTGGCAAGAGTCCTCATGAGAGCATTGATCCACATAGGAAGAATGAAGAGAACAACCGTTACCGCACCCCGGTTAAGATCCTTGTTGGCCAGGATCCAGGCGGCAGGATAACCTATCAGAATGCACAGCAATGTATTCTCGATGGCAACT
>CACXHM010000170.1 GCA_902767465.1 uncultured Bacteroidia bacterium | reverse complement strand
CTGATGCCGTCCGGAATCAGGTAGTCGGCGCTGCGAAGCGCATCTGCATAGGCGGCGTCTTTCTGGGCCACTACGAACGACCAGGCGTTGACGGTGTTGATTAGCACCTTGCCCTCGGGAATTTTCTCGAGGGCTTTTTTGTCCGGCACCAGCCGTAACTCTCTGATGGTCATACCTTTGCTCATAACTCCATAACTCATGCCTATTTTAACTGCAGCCATACCGTTCTCCATTGCCTGTCTTCCCCGAACGGAGGCATGAGGGCGATGGGCCTGAGGGTGGCCGGTCCGGCATGGATTTCCAGGGCGCCGGAGTCAAAAGCGGCGGCATCCGCCTCTTCGCGGCTGAGTTTCAGGGGGTTGAGCCTCTCGAAACTGTCGGCATGGTCGCAGGCGTACACCAGAGGCCCTGCGCAGTAACTGACGTAATGGCGGGTGAAGCCGTTATACCAGTTGGAGAAGTTGTATTCCTTTTTGCCGGCATTGCGGTATTCCCAGGTTTTTTCGACACTGCGTATTTCGTAAGGGAAGACCAGTTCGACCTTGTCTTCGTCCTTCCAATTCCGCTTAATCCGGATATATCCGTTTTTCACCGAAGGCCTGGCTTCTTTTCCGTTCACTTTCACTGTATAATCTGTAGCCCATTCAGGCTGATGGACCGCCAGGGTGAAGGATGCTTTGTCATTTCCGGAAAGACCTTCAATCTCGAATTCCGCCCTGCCGCAGCGGGCGTAATCGGCGTTTTGTTTGATACAGACCGTTTTGCTTTTTAGTGAAGTCTCGTAGGTGGATTCGCTGATTATGTTTACGTAAATCCCGTCTTTGCGTGTTTCGTACATATATGCAGGAACGTCTTCAAGGGCCGTCATCCCGCTGCTCCAGCAGCAGGCCCAGTCGCCTCGGGGAGTAAGTTCTCCATTGGTGCGGACATAATACTCCCAGCGGAGTCCGTCCTCTGCGCGTGCGGCCATCAGGGCGTTGTATGCGGTTTTTTCGAGTTCGGAAGCATATTTCCCGTCCCCTGTGATGCGGAGCATCTCACGTGTGAAATGCATCCACTCCATCACGGAGCAGGTTTCGGTGCATTCGTAGGGGGCCCACTCGGCAGCGCGGTTGAAGAGTTCCCAGCAGAAGTTTATACCTCCCCAGGGGCCTCCAAGGGTGGTGAGATGCGACGATCGCACGCTCTCCCAGGCATTCGTGCATGCTTTGAGAAGTGCGTCGTTTCCGAAGAGCTGCCAGGCCTTCGCCAAGCCGGTGAGGCAGCGCAGCATCTCATATATCTTCCCGTTTCCTATCAGTGCTACATCGTATCCCTTGCCGGCGAGCGTGATCAACTGCAGGCAGGGGGTTTCGTCCATCTCCCGAATGCAGACGTCTATCATGTCCTTGACCTTAGGCTCTGGACGGATGGCGTAGAGGTCGCAGAGCGGATCGAGCATTCCGCATCCGGCCATTCCACTGTGCTGGCCTGTCTGGGCGATCTTGATGCCCTGGTCAAAGACGGTCCAGTGCAAAAAGTTCACTATGTTGAGGGCACAGTCGGCATAATCGCTCCTGTCAAGTGCGATGGAGGCCTCCGTGAAGCCTTTGATAAGATAAGCCATTATCCATGTGTCCCAGTCCACGGTCATGGCCTCGGGCGCAGGACGGTGGTAGTAACGCTTGTCTTCACGGTAGCAGCCAAGGTACCCGTCTTCTTCCTGACGGGATACCAGGTAGTCTGCTACGGATACTATCCTGTCGCGCACAGCCGGATCGCCGGTGCGTTCATAGGCCTTGGACGCGGCATAGAGCCACTTGCCGGCATGCTCTCCCTGCCATCCTCCTTTGCCCTTTGCCATCATCTCCGGGGAAAAGAGGCGGATGGCATAGCTGTCGGGGCTGTTGATATATTGCGCCAGCCGGCCATTGTAACCGGCATCCACTGCATGGCCGAGAAGTCCCCCGACCACAATGTTCAGAATGATATTCAGCATATTGTCGCGTCATGCCCGGCCTGACCGGGCATTTTCTTTAAAGCCTGGTGTTTACGACGTCCCAGTCGATGATGCTCCAGATGACACCGATGTACGCGGGACGGGCATTTCGGTAGTCGATGTAGTAGGCGTGCTCCCACACGTCGAAAGTGAGCAGCGGCTTCAGCCCCCTTGTGAGCGGGTTGCCGGCGTTGCCTTCCTGGGTGATGACGAGTTTTCCTTCTGAATCGGCGCTGAGCCATACCCATCCCGATCCGAACAGTCCGGCGCCCTTTGCAGCGAACTCTTTCTGGAAAGCCTCGAAACTCCCGAATTGAGCATTGATCAGTTCTGCAATTTTTCCGGTTGGAGCGTTCCCTTCTCGTGGAGCGCGGAACTGCAGGAAATACATGTTGTGGTTCAGTATCTGACCGGCATTGTTGAAAATGCCGCCATCGGCACTGCACACTATATCTTCGAGGCTTTTGCCTTCGAAAGGAGTCCCCGCTATTGCGGCGTTGAGGTTGTTGACGTAGGTCTGGAGATGCTTGCCGTGATGAAATGCGAGCGTCTCGGCGCTGATTGCCGGCTGAAGGGCATCGGGCGCATAGGGGAGTGTAATCAGTTCGAACATAACATACAAATATAGCAAAGTTTTTTGTGTATCTTTGCTGCGTGAAGAAAGTCTATATCGAAACTTACGGATGCCAGATGAACGTGAACGACACCGAGGTGGTGTTCTCCATCCTGGCATCACACGGATATGAGCGTACGGAGGACATTTCCTCTGCCGACGTTATAATGGCCAATACTTGTTCCATCCGCGACAATGCCGAGCAGCGTATCTGGGGGAGGGTGGATTATTTCAATACTTTCCGTAAATCTCGTTCGGGCCTGGTCGTGGGCATTCTCGGCTGCATGGCGGAACGCCTGAAGGATGCCCTGCTCGACACCCGCAAAGTGGATGTCGTGGCTGGCCCCGATGCCTACAGAAACCTCCCTGCGTTGCTGGAGGCTGTTTCGGAGGGACATCCGCAGATGGACGTCGAACTCTCCCGGGAGGAAACGTATGGCGATATCTCCCCGGTGCGTATCGACAAGAATGGGGTGTCTGCCTTCATCTCCATTATGCGCGGCTGCAACAACGTATGCTCCTATTGCGTCGTGCCATATACCAGGGGAGCGGAGCGTAGCCGGGATCCTCATACCATAGTGCGGGAAGCATGCGATTGCGTGGCTGCCGGTTATAAGGAGGTTACCCTTCTCGGGCAGAATGTTGATTCCTATCGCTTTGAAGATGTGGACTTTGCGAAGCTTCTTGCCATGGTGGCTGACGTGTCGCCGCAGTTGCGGGTGCGTTTTTCTACATCTCATCCGAAGGACATTTCAGATGCAGTGATCGAAACGATGGCGTCGCGGCCCAATATCTGCCATCAGATTCATTTGCCGGTGCAGAGCGGAAACAACCGCATTCTTGAAAAGATGCGCCGGCGCTACACCCGCGAATGGTATCTCGGGCGGGTGGCGAAGATCCGTTCGGTGATGCCTGACTGCGGAATCAGCACCGATGCCATAGTGGGTTTCTGCTCCGAAACCGAAGAAGAATTCCGCGATACGCTGAGCATATTCGAGGAGGTAGGATATGATTCCGCCTTCATGTTCAATTATTCCGAAAGGCCGGGAACCCTCGCGGCCCGCAATTATCCCGATGACGTGCCGGCAGAAGAGAAGACGAGGCGTCTTAACGAACTGATCGAACTGCAGAACCGGCTTTCGCTCGAAAGCAATCGCCGCGATGTGGGAAAGGTGTTCGAGGTGTTGGTTGAAGGCCCTTCAAAAAGGAATGAGACGGATCTCTGTGGCCGCACCGGAAGCGGCAAGATGTGCGTATGGCCGGATACAAAGCATCGTGCCGGGGATTATGTGCTGGTGCGTGTGGAGGATTGCAGCTCCGCCACCCTTCTCTGCTCGCTTGCAGAAAAATAGTCTCCGCCCCGTTTTTTCTGCGGCAATCAGGCGGCAGAGAGTTATTCTGCAGCGATGAGGCGGCGTGCGTTTGCAACTGCTTCTGGAGTGATGGTGCTGCCGCTGAGCAGGCGGGCTATTTCCCGGATGCGTTCTTCATCGTCCAGCCGGCGCATTACCGATACGGCGCCAGTGTCGGACGCGGATTTTTCGACTACGAAATGGGCGGAACCCTTGGCGGCAACCTGGGGAAGATGGGTGATTGCGAAAACCTGCATGTCTTTTCCCATGTTGCAGATCATCTGTCCCATCTTGTCGGCGGCGCTGCCGGATACGCCGGAGTCGATTTCATCGAAAATCATGGTGGGCATGCCGGTGAAACGGGCCATCAATGCTTTGAGGGTGAGCATGATGCGGGAAATCTCGCCGCCGGAGGCGCATCTTGCTACGTCAACCGGGGCGCTGCCTGTGGACGAAAATTTGAAGCAGATGCCGTCGGCACCGGTGGCTGACGGGGCTGCATCTTCGATATCCACTTCGAATACCGCCCTGTCAAGTTCGAGGAAGCGGAGGTCTTTCTCTATTCCGGAAGCAAGTTCCGGGGCGGCCTTCGACCTGGCAGTGTGGATGCGTTTGCAAAGGTCGAGATGCGTGCGCTCCGAAGTGGCAAGTTCCTTCTCTATGGTGGAAATCTTTTCTTCGAGTGCCGTAGAGTCGAAGAGCGCCTCGGCGTAGGAATCGCGGGCTGCGATAAGTTCAGCAACTGAACTGCAGCCATGCTTCTGCATCAGGGAATAAAGCAGCCCCATCCTTTCTTCCACCTGTTCCAGACGTTCCTGAGAGAGATCCGTATGGGAGTTGATATCGGATACGGTCTGTGCAATATCGTCGATCTCGATGCGTGTGGAATGCAGCCTTTCCGCAAGTTCTTCTGTGCCGGGAACTATTTTTGAAAGCTTTTCAAGAAGCCTTTCTGCTTCTTTGAGCGCGCTTTCCATGCCCGGCCCGTCTTCCGGATTCATGATAGCTTCAACTGCGGACAGGTTTTCTTTGATTGATTCAGCGCTTGCAAGCAGTTTCTGCTCGGCTTCCAGTTCTTCGAGTTCTCCGTCGCGCAGGTGTGCGCTGTCAAGCATTTCGAAACGGGCGCTGTTATATTCCTTGTCGGCCTGCAGGCGGGCGAGTTTATCCTTGAGTTGTCCAAGCTCTTTTTTCCTGGAAAGAATGCTGTTCCACACTTGACGACATTCTTCCACAAGGGAGGAACAACCGGCATAAAAGTCCAGGACCTCCATCTGGAAGCGCCTGTCGGCCAGCCGCAGGCTCTGATGCTGGGAATGGATATCCACCAGAGAGGAGGAAATATCTTGAAGCAGCTGGACATTCACGGGGGAGTCGTCCACGAATGCGCGGCTCCGTCCGCTGGCATTGAGCACGCGACGAACGAGAAGATTCCCGTCGTCCCATTCCACATCGGCCTCTTCCACGGCGGCACGTACGCTTTCCGGAGCTGAAAACAAACCCTCCACTACGCATGAGGACGCTCCATCT
>CACXHM010000169.1 GCA_902767465.1 uncultured Bacteroidia bacterium | reverse complement strand
GAGTTTCAGGCTTCGCTTCTGTTAGGCTTGCCGTCCGTGGTTTTCTCCGCTTTTCTTTTCAGCTTGTTTTACGTTGGAACGAAAATAGGTTTTTATGCCAAAGATTTTAAACGGGATATATACACGGAGGAAGATCAGGACATGCCTGCTGTGCAGGAACTGGAAGATGCTGCGCTGGAAGCTAAAATCTGCGCTGCAATAGAGAACCAGAAACTATTTCTGGTCCAGGGACTGAAGATTTCTGATGTGGCAGCCGCAGTTGGCTCCAACCGCACGTATGTGTCCAATGCAATCAACAATGCCGGCGGAATGTCTTTTACCGATTATGTGAATTCACGCCGGATAGAGTATGCAAAAAAACGCCTGCTGGAGTCTTATTCTGATAGAGAAACTGCCATATCCGAAATTGCTGCCGAAGCGGGTTTTGCGTCCTTCCCGTCGTTCTATCGTGCATTCGTCAAATTTACGGGGAAGTCACCCTCGGTTTGGCTCAACGGCGCGAAACGTTGATTTCGTACGATTTGAAATTTTTATTTTCTTTTATGAAATTCCGCCTCTTCTTTTCGTGGGGCGGAATTTTTACTTTTGACACATTCTAACCCCATACTATATTTTAATTATGAGAAAGAATGTTTTAATTGCTATGGCTGCTCTTGCACTCGCAGCATTCGTGTCCTGTGGCGAGGACCAAAAAGAAGATAATCAGGATTCTGTGTCCATTGAGGGCAGATGGAATGCCCCTCGGCATGCTGATACACCGGAAGACTATGCTTTCAGTCTGGTAATCAAGGGCAATAGCATGGATGCTTATATCATTGCCTGGGGAGAACACTTTGTTGGAACTTACACATATGCCGACGGCACAATAAACTACAACATTACCAAAGCCTACAAGGCCTGGGACTGGTCTGGTGAAGTCGACGGTGAGGGAAACATGATTAATTATTCCTGGTTCGCCGGCGGCATGGATCAGGAAACTTTTGAACTGGGAGAGGGCTATGCCTGGTATGAGATGAAAGCTGAAGACCTTGAGGATCGGAAGCAGATGCTGTCGCAATTCAAATTTGAAGTAAAGGGAAATACTGCAAAATGCAGCGATCTTTTTGGCATAGAGGGCATGACGTTTTACAAGGCTAAGTAGGATATGGTAAAAAGGTTGTTTGCATTGTTCGCAGCCGCAGGTCTTGCATTCTTTGCAATATCATGCGAAAAAAACGGCTCCGACGAAAAGGATGATCCAGTAGTGATTGATGAAGTCTCCCTTGCCGGTACATGGGAAGGGGGAGTCGAAGCCGATTTTGCCCAAGGCTATCCTCAAAAATGGCGCATCCGCTTCGAGGGTAAAAACTATATCACTTGGCATACACATCAGACGGCCGGTTCCATCAACGATGATGTCCAGGGACTCAAGACTGTAGGTAACAAAGAACAGGGTACTTGGGAATATGCCGACGGAGTGCTGACACTCACGCCTTCCCGCATGTGGGCTTCCTATGTGATAACCAGTCTTTCTTCATCAAAATATACTTATTACAATTATGATCCCGATACCATGGAATGTGACAACTGGTATGAGACTCCTGAAAGCCTGATTGCCGATGGTATAGCAAGGGACATTAGGGACGGTTCCGATTGGTATATCTCCAAGTGGAAGTCTGTTGTCCTGACGGAAAAGACCCTTTCTGTCAAAATCAATATGGACACTTTTACTTTGGCGAAGAAATAGTAAGATTGAATCCGGGGGACGCCCACTCCGTCATGCCGTGTTCGTTTTGATTGGTGTCCTCAGGAGTACAGGACCGGATTAGATATCCTTCAAGGTCATCCCGCGACAATATGAAGTCGCGGGATGCTTCGTATCCTATCACCATACAGTATGTGGCATAAGCATCCGCTTCCATGGCAGAAGGAGCAATTATAGTGGCGCTCAGCAAGTTGTGCTGCACCGGATATCCGGTCCGGGGATCGACGGTATGGGAATATTTGGCACCGTCCTTGATGTAATATTTTCTATAATTGCCCGATGTTACAATTCCTTGAGGCCCTCCGTTCGATTCCCATATTCCGTTCAGTTTTGCTCCCGGGGTGTTGTTGCCGTCTTCAGGCATGTCCACTCCTACACGCCATGGTTTTCCCGAAGGATTGTACCCGTCGCAGAATATTTCCCCGATATCGACCAGCATATCTTTTATTCCTATGCTATAGAGATATTCTGCCACCTTGTC
>CACXHM010000168.1 GCA_902767465.1 uncultured Bacteroidia bacterium | reverse complement strand
GCTACCAGAGGGATGATGGCCAGGGTGACGAAGTAACTCAATGCGACACACTGGAACCCCATACGGTTCTCGGCGAAAGAATCAAAGGTGATACGGACCAGCTTGATAAAGCGGACAACCTTGCTCCAGGCAGTGGATGCAAAATCGGTTTCCATCACCCAGATCCTGTCGGTAAACAGTTCTTTTATATCTTGCCATCCCGGCTTGTCGACAATCTTTTTCGCCATAATCAAAAAAGGCTTAATTGAGAAAAAGAAGCATTTTCAATGCGACCGGGCACAGTTTCATGTGGTATCATTGAAAAGAAATCTTCTTCCGAAATCACCGGGATTCCAAGTTCCTCGCATTTCCGGATTTTTTCCGGTCCGGGTTTTTCGCCTGCGAGGAGGAAAGAAGTTTTACCACTGACGCTCCCGGATGATTTCCCGCCGTGTTTCTCGACCAGGGCTTTCAATTCATCGCGAGAGTGGGCAAAGGTGCCGGATATCACGATTGTTTTTCCGGCAAGGGCATCGGACGATGTAGCAGAAGCACTCTGCTCCAGGGAGAAATTGAGTCCATGAGCACGAAGACGGTCAATCTCATCCATATGCTTTTTATCGCGGAAATACTCATAAATACTTCTGGCACATACATTTCCTATATCGGGAACCTGTTTGAGAGCATCCTCGTCAGCTTGCGCAACGGAATCCAGGCTACCAAAATACCTTGCAACTGTCTTTGCGGTAGTTTCACCGACATATCGTATACCAAGCGCGAACAAAACCCTTTCGAAGGGTACGACCTTGGATTTCTCGATGCTTGACAGGAAACGGGTTATGGATTTTTCCTTCCACCCATCCATCCCCAACAACTGAACCGGTTTCAAATCATACAAATCTGCCGGTGTCCTGGCTATTCCGAGGGAAAAGAGTTGATCGATCGTGGCTTCACCTGCGAGGATATCCATTGCTTTGCGGCTGCAGAAGTGCAGCAATTCTCCTTTGATCTGCATGGGACAGCCATCGCTGTTGGGACAAAACCACTTGGCCTCGTCTTCCGCACGAACAAGGGGAGTGCCGCAGTCGGGGCATACGGATGGAAAGCTTGGAACACGGGCTCCGGGCTTTCTGCGCGAAAGATCGACAGCGGTTATCTTTGGGATTATCTCTCCTCCTTTTTCTACATAGACATAATCGCCCTCATGAATGTCCAGCATCCTGATCTGGTCTTCATTCACAAGGGTAGCTCGTTTTACCATGGTTCCCGACAGGAGAACCGGTTCAAGGTTTGCCACAGGGGTGATAGCGCCTGTGCGTCCTACTTGATAATCAATGGAAAGCACAGGAGTAATGGCCTGTTCTGCCTTGAATTTATAGGCAACGGCCCACCTCGGAGACTTGGAAGTGAACCCAAGCGCTCTCTGGTATGCCATTTCATTTATTTTTATAACAACCCCGTCGGTTGCAAAAGGAAGATCCTTACGATGAACATCCCAATAATCGATGAAGTCTTTGATTTCCGATATGTTCCGGCAAAGTCGCCTGTCGTGGGAAACCGGCAACCCCCAGCTTTCTGCAGCACGCAGAGCCTCGTCATGTGATTCAAAATCAAGGCTCTGGGCAGGGATATGATAGAGCGTACACCACAGCCCACGCATGGCAACCTCATCGGGATTGGCAAGTTTAAGCGATCCCGATGCTGCATTGCGGGGATTGGCAAAAGGCTGTTCATCGTCAAGTGCGCGAAGGGCATTCAGCTTGTCGAAAGCATCATAGGGCATGAGCACCTCTCCCCGAATTTCAAATTCTTCGGGATAATCTCCTTTGAGCACCCTGGGAACATTTGATATCTGAAGAGCGTTGCGGGTCACGTCATCACCCACGATTCCATCGCCTCGAGTAAGCGCCTGCACCAGACGTCCATTGCGATAAGTGAGACAGATGGCCGTTCCGTCGAACTTGAGTTCGCAGCAATAGCTGAAGGATGTGCCGAGGGTTCTGTCGGCACGTGCGGAGAATTCTTCCACCTCCGCGATGGAATAAGTGTTGCCGAGAGAAAGCATCGGATAGCGGTGCGGACGCTGTACGAATTCGCGGCCGGAAGATTCCGATGAAGTCTCCAGATCGCTGCCAACTTTGCTGGTGGGGGAGTCCGCAGAGGCGAATTCGGGGAAATCCGCCTCCAGGGCCTCCAATTCATGCATCAGTTGATCGTACTCGTAATCGGACATGGTAGGAGCATTGTCGACATAATAACGCCGGCTGTTCTCCTCCAGAATGCCCCTGAGTTCCAGAATCCTGCTATATGCTTCCTCTTTAAGCATCTACCAGCCGAGAATCTTCTTGAAATCGAATTCTTCAGGGTTTGGAACATACTTCTTTGCCGCCTCGTAGTCTGCAGGAGTAATGTAGTGGCAGATGTGGGCGAAGTAGTTCTGCGCGGTGCCGCCTTCGATATTGACACGGCGAGGAGGAATCTTGCCCTCCGAGTTCTGCAGGTCTTTGAGATAAAGGGGATGCGCTTCGCCCTCTGCATCTACATATACCATGCAGCCTGTTTCGCCCTTTGTAAAAAGTTCATAAGCACCCATTGCCAGCTCGGTGCAATAGGTAAGGTCGTATCCGATAGGATCCTGGCAGCGGACATCGTAACCGATTTCTACAGGGCGGGTCTTGATCTTGAGGCCGATCTTCTTGAATTCCTTGTCCAGGATGTCGTTGAAGAGAACAGCTTTGCTGATCTTGCCGAGTTCAGGATGACCATGCTCGTCGTAAGTCATGGTAACGCCGGCATCTTTGATTTCCTGAGGATCGAGGTCGTGGAAAACACCCTCGGCAACCACTACCGTGCCATAATGAATGCCCATGATCTTACGCTTGATGATGGCGGAAATGGCCAATTTGACTATCTTGTCCAGATTGATGGAAGTCTTGTTGAACATCTCGGGAATGATGGTCATGGGGCAGTGGGTAGCCTCACCGATTCCAAGAGCGAGATGGCCTGCACTACGACCCATGGCACTGATCAGCAGCCAGTTGCCGGACGTACGGGCATCCTCATACACAGTGCGGGCAAGGTGTGCGCCTTCGTCTTTGGCGGAATTGAATCCGAAAGTAGGGGCGTTGCCTGGAAGGGGAAGGTCGTTGTCGATAGTCTTGGGCACGTGAATGTTGTGGATGGGGTACTGCTTCGCCTCGAGGAACTTGGCGATACGGTTTGCCGTAGAAGCGGTGTCATCTCCTCCTACGGTGACCAGAAGCTTGATGTTGTTGTCTTTGAAGAGTTCAAGATTGAAGTTCTTCTCGAAATCCTCGTCCGTAGGTTTGAAACGGCTCATCTGGAGATAGGAACCGCCGCGGTTGAAATAAGCGTCAGCTTTAAAGAAATCAATGTCTTCGGTGCGGGGCGTTTTGCTGAAAAGCCCGGAATAGCCTCCGTGAAGACCGATGACGCGATAACCATTAGAGAGGAATGTTTTTGCTACAGAGCAAACGACGGTATTCATGCCCGGAGCCGGACCGCCGCCGCAAAGGATGATTATTGAATCTTTCATAACTAAAAGTGAAGTTTCTATATATCTCGCAAATTTAAGAAAAAATGTATCTTTGCCAAAGTATGAAAAGGATATTTCTCACCATAATCCTTGCCATATTTATGGCAGCCCCCGTAAATGCCCAGATATTCGAGGCCGTTTTCCAGCAGATTCCATCCAGCTCTATCCCCAGCTCAAGGCAGGGCGGTATTGCAATGGATGACTGCATTTTCCAGTTCATGGACGGCGCGCCAGCAATCGACGTCTTCTCCCTCAAGAAAGGTGAGCACCTGCAGCGCATCCCCCTGGAAGGCCGCAAAACCTGGCACTGCAACAACGCCTGCGTGTCCGGCAAATATCTCCGGAAAGGGGATAAATACCCCCTGGTTTATGTCAGTCAGGAGAACAGGGCGGAGCACTGCATCTGCGTGTTCAGGATTAGCGGGAAGAAGGGTTCGCTGAAGGCGGAACTGGTGCAGAAGATCAATCTGCCGGAGCCTGCCGTGATGGGTGTATGGTATCCCAATCTGGTGCTGGATAGCGACAAGGGAGAAGTTTATATCACCGGATACAGCCGCGAGAGTTGGAAAGATGCCCGCGGCGGAAACGGTCTGCAGGTACTTAAATTCAAGCTTCCTTCGGTTTCCTACGGCGAAATCTCCCTCAGCGCAGATGAAATCCTGGGCCGCCGCAACTATGCCTTCCGCCTTGCCACGCAGGGCGCGGTCATCAAGGACGGGAAGATGTATCAGGTTTACGGTATGGCAGGGAATTCCGCCTTTGTATGCTACGACCTTGAGAGCGGGGTAGAGGAATGGGCGAAGGATCTCAGCGCCGCCGGCATACCCAACGAGCCCGAGTCCCTTTTTTTCAGTGGAAAAACACTGTTCTGCGTGGATGTCAAGGGGATAGTCTATAAGTGCACGGGACTGTAGCCCCAGGCGCTTACGCTGACATCTACCTTGGCCGGCAGCCAGGCAAGTTCCTTCTTCGCCCTCAGGTCTTCAGGGAGATTAATCTTCATATCTGTCGGATAATCAGAAAAATTGCACACAACCAGCACGGCTTCCGCCTTGTGCTTGAGGGGCAGACTCTTATAACGAAGGAAGGCAAAATGTTTCTCGGGATCAAAGCCTGTCAAAATGGAATTACACCAGCATAAATCGTAATTGAAACCCTCAGAAAACACGGGGTCCGAGAGCAGGGAAAACAGTTTACGATACCCGCAGAGAAGCTTAAGATTATCGGACTCAAGTTGCTTGCAAGCATGAAGATACTCATATAGGATGCTTAACGATTTTGACTTTGTCCAATTGAAAATCGAAGTACGTCCTTCGACTCCTTCGGGAGCAGCTTCACCCACCTCCTGCCCGGCATAAATCATATAGGATGCACCATTGAAGAGCGCCCCCACGGCAAGGGCAGGGAAAGCCTTTGAGGCATCACCAGCAAACCACCGGGAAGCGAAGCGCTGTTCGTCATGATTTTCCAGGAAATTAAGCATGTGAGGCTGAAGATCCTGAAGAGACTGCCAGTTGCGTGTGATATTGCGGGCAGAAGCCCCGTTGCAGATAATGGCTCGCAGAATATCGTACAGACCGGATTTATCGTAAAGAAGATCAAAACCCACATTCTGAATATATGCGCGATAGTTGTCCTTATTGTAAACCTCACCTATGAACAGAAAATCCGGATATTTCCTGCGGACCTCCGATATCAGCCAGCCCATAAACTCTTGAGGGACCATTTCCACCATGTCACAGCGCATGCCGTCAACCTCGAGATCCGCCCAATAAAGAGCAATGTCAAGCATCGCATCCCAGGCTTCTTTTTTCGAATAATCTATTTTACGGGTGTCGGACCAGTCATAATCGTACCGATCATATACCGGAACATCTTGACAATCAGGACTTACATGATTTGGCACAAGATCTATTATCACCTTGAGCCCTGCTTCGTGAGTCCTCGCTACGAGCATGGAAAACTCCTGCATACGATTATCGGGATCAACTGCAAGATACGGATTCACATCGCGATAATCTTCAATGGAATATGGTGAGCCGGGATCTCCTTTGACGAAGGGCTTGCCGCTGGCATGCCGAATTACTCCGGTATACCATATCGCATTTACTCCCAAACTCTTAAGGTAATCAAAAGCCTTTTTATCCCAATCTGCGAACTTTCCTTTGCCCCAGATACGGGGAAGCACCTGATAAATAATCATCTGCGTCTGAATTCAGAAAAAACTACACCGCACGCGACCGACACATTCAGAGATTCCGCACCACCTCCAAAAGAAGGGATGGTCAACCTCCTGCTGCAAACGCCCGCCACACTGCTGCTGATTCCATCTGCTTCGTTGCCCATGACAACAAGGCCTTCCGAAGTAAGCGGTTCATCGTAAATATTGGAGCCATTCAGGAATGTCCCATATACCTCAAATCCCAATGACCGGAACTCCAGGCATTTAGCGGGAAGATCACAATAGATTACACTTTTGCGAAAGACGGCGCCCATCGAGGCCTGCACAACCTTTGGATTGAAGACTTCGACACAATCCCGGGAAGCATATATGCAATCGGCCCCGAACCAGTCAGCTATACGAAGGATGGTGCCCATATTACCAGGATCCCTTATTGCATCGAGTGCAAGGCATAAACCACCTGCAGGCCTGTCTTTTACAAAAGGTTTACGAACAACGGCCAGTACCGGGGAAGGGGATGACAGGGAACTGATACGGGACATTGTCTCTTCGCCGACATCTTCCCTGCGCACTATCTGCACAATATCAAGACCCGAATCAAGGGCTTCTCCAACCATCTTCTCACCTTCCACTACGAAAAGACCAAGTGAATCCCGGTACTTTTTTTCACGCAGCGACCGAATACGTTTCAACTCGTTATTGCTGATTTTATCCATTGGTGCAAAAATAGTATATATTTTGTATTTTTGCACAGATGAAAAGGGTCGCCCATATAATGCTTTCACTAACCTTTCTTGTCTCTTGCAGCACGACAAGAGTGCTGACAGAAGGACAGTATCGGTTAATTGACACGGAAGTCAGCGTGAAAGACAATGCTGAGCTGTCTGCAGGAGACCTTTCAAACTATATCAGGCAGGATGCCGGGATCAGCACTCTGAGCAACATCAATCCCTTCCTTTACGTTTATAACTGGTCGAAAAAAGACGGCCTTTTCCATAAACTCGGCACACCTCCGCTGGTCTATGACGAGGCATCGGTCGGCACCTCCATAAACAACATAACCAACCGCCTGCGCTACCTGGGGTATTACAATGCAAGAGTAGATACGCTTACAACAAGGTACAAAAAAAAGATCAAGGTTGAGTATCTGGTAACGGCAGGTATTCGCTACCAGATTGACAGCGTCATTTTCGATATCCCGGAATACAGCCCGTTCCATTCCGATTTCATACAGGATGAAATCTTTATAAAGAATTCTTTTACAAATAATTATCTATCCGAACAGCTGCTCGAGCAGGAAAGTATCCGTTCATCCACCCGACTGAGAAACCTCGGTTATTATTCCTTGAGCCGCAACAATTATTCTTTCGAAGCCGACACTGTGGGGGGCAAGGCTGTTCTTCATTACAGGATACGGGAATATGAGAGAAACCAGAGCCAGACAAGTGCAAAACCGCTGAACAAATTCACCATTGGGAAAGTAAGGATTTC
>CACXHM010000167.1 GCA_902767465.1 uncultured Bacteroidia bacterium | reverse complement strand
CCACTGGCTGATGGTTTGTCTGGCTGAGAAAGCCCCTTTGTTGTAATCACGGATTATCCTGCGCAACAGGCGGTTGTCGCTCGTTGGGATGCAGTTGTGGTTGTCGAGAGCAATACCGGTGAGGGTCGATATGAAGATCCGATATTTTACCCGTTCGGATATTCTTGAAGTGAGTTTAGGATTAAGGGCATGAATGCCTTCCAGAACAACGACGCTCCCTGGCTCAAGTTTGTAAGTGCGGCCATTGTATTCCCGTTTGCCAGTGGTGAAATTGAATTCAGGAACTTCCACCTCCTCTCCGGCAAGAATCTTCAGCAGATCCCGTTCAAGAGCCTTATGATCTACGGTATCGAAATTATCGAAGTCGGGGGTTCCGTCGGGAAGGAGCGGCGTCTTTTCCCTGTCCACGAAGTAATCATCGGTGCTGAAGGTAAGCGGCCTCAGCCCGCAGGCCTTAAGTTGTACGCCCAGCCTTTTCGAAACCGTGGTCTTTCCCGAGCTGGAAGGTCCGGTAATCAATACCAGACGTACTTTATTCCGGCCGCAGTAGCGTTTGTGTATTTCCTCGGCGATTTGAACTATTTTCTTCTCCTGAAGGGCCTCGGCAACCTGAATGAGGTCGCTTCCGTTGCCTGCCAGAAGGCTTTTGTTCAGATCACCTACAGTGTTCAGGCCCATGATATCATTCCATTTGCGGTTCTCCGTAAACATGCGGAAAGTCTTGGGCTGCGGGATATAGGGAGCGAGGGTGGCGGGATTGTGCTTGCTTGGCCCAAGGAGGAGAATCCCTCCATTGTACAACATCAGGTCCCATACCGACAGGTATCCGGTGGAAGGTACCAGACGTCCGTAGTAATAATCCTTGGTCTTGCCCAGGGCATAATAGTCCATATACACCTGACCGCTCGTTTCAAGGAGTTTAACCTTATCTTCCGCTCCTATCTTGTGCATGATATCTATAACCTGCTCAATAGGAGCTTCGAACCGGTGGAACGGCTGATTTTTCGACACCATCGAAATCATTTTTGCCTTAAGGGTGTCGATATCCGCCTGTGTAACTGGAGAAGCGTCCGCTTTCAGGAGTTCGCAAAAATAGCCATGCGAAATGGGGTGCTCAATAAAAATATGGCTGCCGCGGAAAACATCCCTGGCAGCCTTGCAGAGCAGAAAGCACAAAGACCGGATATATACACGCATACCGCTGGGTGCCGTGCAATCGCAGAATTCTACGGTGCGGTTGTTGTAAACACGGAATTTGAGGCCTTGTGAAACGTTGTTGACTTTTGCTGAAACAATGGGGTACTGCCTTTCAAATTCGAACTCAGGCAGCATGTCAAGGAGCGTAGTTCCCTCCCGGAAAGACTTTGATGAGCCGGTGTTTTTGCAATAGACTTGAATCATTGTGCAATTTGTAATGCGCAAAGATACAAAAAACAGATTATTTTTTTACATTTGCACCCAAGTTTCACTAATTCTATTTTATGGTTGGAAATGAAGAAAATCCTGGTAGTCTGCGCAGCCGCGATGCTGTGCTGCTCTCTTGCGTACGCTCAAGAGGCTGACGAGCCCGGCACAGGTGCCGAGCTTACCATTGTTCCGAGGGTCGATTTCGGTCTTCCGTTAAGTCTCGGCAATTCTTCTTTTTATTCGTTCTTCGACGGAAATCTCACGGAGAATCTCTCATTCAGCATCAGTAACCACTGGGCATCATTCGCTCTCACGGACAAAAAGTTCGACAGCGAAGCCATTACCGATCTTTATAAGTACACATGGCGGAGCGATTGGACAAACTGGTGCGATTGGGCTTACTTCGACTATAATGTCGGCAATTTCGACATTATGCTCGGAAAGTTCACCATGGCGGTAGGCGGTATGGAATTCGATTTTAATGACGTTGAATGCCACACACCATTAATGTCAAGCCTTTGGAGTGAATTCTCCCCTTATCAGTGGGGCGGCTGCCTTGGATGGACCGACAGTTCTGAAAACACCACCCTTTCGCTCGAGATGGTTACTTCTCCTTTCGGGGAAAGGCCTTTCGGCAGCGGCTTGTTCTCCTATGGCTTGAAATGGACTGGAGAATACGGCCCTTTGAACAACATATGGAGCGTATCCCATATGGATACCGGTGACGGGTATTTCACCCTTGTGAGCCTTGGTCAGAGCCTGGCAATATGCGATGACCTCTCTGTCACCGTCGACTGGTCAAATGCAATCTGCGATCCCACAGACTGGCTTGTATATGGAAATTCAGCTTATGCTTCCCTTGATTGGCAGCCTTGCGACAAATGGGAGTT
>CACXHM010000166.1 GCA_902767465.1 uncultured Bacteroidia bacterium | reverse complement strand
GTATCTTTTTCTTTATCGTTAGTGCTATTGTTGTTGCAGATAAGGCCGAAGAGGACGCCGTATCTTCTTCACGTCAATCCCCCTCGGAGGGCGTCTCCTTCCAGTATCTTCACATAGGCCGCGAGGCCAATCACAAAGCGCCCGGTATCTTACAGTGAATGTATCGCTGTCCGGAGTTCAATTACCTCGAATTCGAGGCAATTGAACGTGAGGCAGGGTATTTCTTCAGCCTCTCCACCAGCGTTTCCCGGACGAGTTCCCAAGATGAGGTAGCATCGAATGAGATTCCAGGACGCAAAAGTTTGGTGGTGTCGTCAATAAAATCGGGATCGGCCATCTTCTCCTCCATGTTGGCAATGAATTGCTTGTAGGTAGGCGGAGCATCAACGACGAAATCCATGTATCGGCGGTAACAGCGGATGATCTCATCTGCATTGACCTCGGCATTGTGAAGGGCATATGCGAGATCGAAAAGATCCCGGCCTTTTTTTCGCTGATAAAGGGCACGAAGTTTGGTGCCAAGCAGCTCGTTTAGCTTGTAGGTAGTGATGCTGCAAGAGCCCTTGGCCCAGAGGCTGTCATAAGAGAACGGGACTTGTACCAGACCGAGTTCATTGAAGTGTTCGTAGCAGTTGATTTCCACCTTCAGACGAAGCTGAACCACCGGCGGAACTTCCGATTGAATACGGAAAAGCATAGTGTTGTTGAAGCGCTTAGGCTTTATGACCTTGTCTGGAAGGTAGCTGAGCACTTCGCCCAAGCGGAAAAGGATGGGCTTGATAGGCCCGGGATTAATCTGTACCAGGTCGATATCTTCGCTATATCGGGGTTGCGGTGACAGGTAGAGTTTATGTAAGGCCGTACCTCCGCGGAAGGCCAACTCTCTGGATAGAAATTCATCGGCAAAAATGTCAGTGAGGGCACGGGTAATGATAAGGTCCTGCTCTACATTGGCAATGTCTTCCCAGGGGACTTGTTTGTTCCAGTGGGTAATGGCTGAACGTGGAATCATAGTTCGTCGATTTCAATTTCCGTGTTGATGAGGATGTTCCAGCGCTTGTTCACCTCTGAACCTTCAGCCTTTTTGCGGGAAGACAGCGGGAAGCGGTTGAGCTTGGGGGACATGAGGCGAAGCTCCGTGAAGAGAGCATCGGCTTGCTCCTGATTCTGCAGGATCTCCTCCAGGATGTAACCCAGTCGCTGGACGGTGGCGATAGTGGTTTGTGCGATGAGACCGTTTTCGGCTGAGCCCTTCCAGTCAGTCTTCTCAGAGAGTTCTTCGATGACTGTGGCCGCACGGGAAAGACCACCGATGTGCTGCTCGTACTGGACGAGGTCCAGGGCAGTAAGCTCCGGACAAGAGAAACAAACACTTCCGGTCTCGGAATTGCGAGTTTGAAGAAGTTCCCTGTTTATCGAAACCCTGTAATTCCAGTCCAGGGATGTCTCCTTCTGAACATGGAGCTGCGGGAAAGTGGTCATCACGCTGAACCGCTGCGGGCGCTGATGGGCGGCGCCCAGCATTTCGGCAGCGCTGAGAAGTCCGATGTAATACGGCTTCCGGAGATAGGCCATAAGCTGGTCGATGTAATAGACTGCCGGCACGATGCCCTTTGCGGCATAATGCGGCGGAATAATTACATAGAAACCACGGTAGGGCTGGGCAATGATGCCTGCCTTGCCGGCCCGGTAAAGGTTATTTCTGACCACTTGGGGATTGAGGTCCGGAAAAGCAGTAGCCACGTCGTGTGAAGTAAACGTAGCCAGTCCTTCTATCTCTCGCTTATGTATCCAGTCTCGGATGGTCATTTTCTTAAATTTTCTGCAAATATAATCAAAAAATGATTATACAAGAATAAAAAGTAAGAAATTAACGTGGTTCTTAACGCCTCGAAGCTACAGCTTCTGAATGTACTTTTTCTGGTAATCGAGGATGTACTTCCGGAGGGCTTCTCCTTCCAGGATCTTCACGTCGGCAGCGAGGCCGATCACAAAGCGCCCGGCACCTTCCAGCGAGTGAATCTCAGTCCGGAGGATCCATTTGCCATTCTCCCTCTTGAGGTCCTTTTCTGCCAGCGGAAATTCCTCCAACAGGAGGCTCTTTGCGCGAGTGTTGAGCTGCAGGGCAATCTTTTCGTCCAGCGTCCCCGTCATCCGGAACACGTCCGGTCTGGGGACATTGTGCCTCGAGGCAAACTCCCACGGCGTATCCGTTTCCTCGACGGCATGGATACGCGACACCTTGAACATCCGGGGTTCGGCCTTATCCACATCATAGGCCCAGATATCAATCATGTTGGAGGTAAATTCTATCGGCTCCACCAGGCGGTCATGCGCCTCATTGCTATGGGCCGATTCATACTGCTTCAGGACCACCTGCCGCTTGTGCCTGATGGCCGACGCCAACGCCTCCACAATCTCTGCGGAAACCGCATTGCCGATATAGTTTGCAATGCTGGTGCTGTCATAAACGCTCGCCAGCTTCCGCTGCAGGTCACGCTTGAGCACATTGTTATTGTCGATGCCCTCGATGAGCCGGGCCGTCATATAGGCCTCCTCCTCCGTGAAGTATATCAGCCGATTGAAATCCGTCAGTCCCCGTGCAACCTTCCCCATGGCAAACACGTTCCCATAGAGCTTGTTCACCACAAACCCCGCCTCCCGGATGGTGTCGATATAGCGGTACACCGTCCGCGGAGTAATCCCCAACTCCGACGCCAACTGGTCAATCGTCCGGCTCACATTCCCGGTGAGCAGTTTCATCAGGCGAAGAAGTTTGGCGATTTTGGGTTGGTCAACCTGTTTATTCTGGCTGCTGGGCATACTTTGATATGAAACTTAAGAAACTCTGCTGTCCATCAAAGTAATCGGGTATGGCCGACATTTTGTCCCTCAT